>NZ_JBFUGN010001123.1:0-1854 GCF_056402895.1 Rhizobacter sp. P3_B12
GCTTCATGTCGATGCCGCCGAAGACGACCGCCGCGCGCGTGCAGCACGAACAAGCGCATGGCATCATCCCGCCCCAAATGAACCGCCCATCGATCGCCACAGACACGCGCCCCCTGTGGCGCATCTTCCTCGCCTTCCTCGGCCCGATGATCGTCGGCAACGTGCTGCAAGGCCTGTCGGGCACCTTCAACGCCGTGTTCGTCGGCCAGATGCTCGGCACCCGAGCGCTCGCAGCGACAGCCGCCGTCTTCCCGATCGTGTTCTTCTTCATCACGCTGGTGATCGGCATCGGCGCTGGCGGCTCGGTGCTGATCGGCCAGGCCTGGGGTGCGAAGGAGACGCACAAGGTCAAGGCCATTGCCGGCACCGCCATCACGCTCGGCTTCGGCGTCGGCCTCGTCATTGCGCTGTTCGGCGGCATGTTCACCGAACACCTGCTGCATGCCCTCGGCACCCCCGCCGACGTGGTCGACGATGCCATCGGCTATGCGCGGCTCATGATGCTCGCGATGCCCGGGCTGATGGTGTTCATCCTGATCACGCAGCTGCTGCGCGGCGTCGGCGACACCGTCACGCCGCTCTACGCGCTGCTGCTGTCGACCCTCGTCTCGTGCGTGATGACGCCCGCCTTCATCCGCGGCTGGGGCGGCCTGCCGCAACTCGGCGTCACCAGCGCCGCGGCCGCCTCCATCGTGTCGTTCATCGCCGCCCTGCTCTACCTCCTCGTGCACCTGCGGCGCGCCAGGCACCCGCTGTCGCCCGACCGCGAGCTGCTGCGCTCGCTGCGCATCCAGCCGCAACTGCTCAAGCTCGTGCTGAAGATCGGCATGCCCACCGGCATCCAGATGGTCGTCATCTCGCTGGCCGAGATCGCGCTGCTGGCCCTTGTCAACCGCTTCGGCTCCGATGCCACCGCGGCCTATGGTGCCGTCAACCAGGTCGTCAACTACGTGCAGTTCCCGGCGCTGTCGATCGCGATCACCGCGTCGATCCTCGGCGCCCAGGCCATCGGTGCCGGCCGCACCGACAAGCTCGGGGCCATCACCCGCACCGGCATCGTGCTCAACCTCGCGATCACCGGCACGCTGGTCGTCATCGGCTACCTGTTCTCGCGCCACCTGATGGCGCTGTTCATCACCAGCCAGCCGGTCATCGAACTCGCGCAGACCCTGCTGCACATCATGCTGTGGAGCAGCGTCGTGTTCGGCTGCGCGTCGGTCGTCAGCGGCGTCATGCGCGCCTCGGGCACCGTGCTCGTGCCGATGTCGATCTCGATCTTCTGCATCGTCGCGATCGAGGTGCCGGCGGCCTACGGGCTGTCGCAGCGCATCGGCCTCGAAGGCGTCTGGTGGTCGTACCCGATCGCGTTCGTCTCGATGCTCGTTCTGCAGTCGGCGTTCTACCGGCTGGTGTGGCGCAAGTCGAAGATCGAGCGGCTGGTCTAGGCTTGTGCGTCACGCCGCAAAAAAAAACCTCCCATGAACATGTGAGCCCGCAGGCCCGGTTTGCCGCCAGGGTGCGCGCGCGCCTTAAGCTCCCGCCCATGAATCAGTCGAAGATCTAGCCATGGCAACACTCAGTTGGCGGGTAGCGCTGCTCGAAGACGATGCGGAAATTCGTGGCTACTTCGAGGAATGCGTCGCCGGCCACGCCTCGCTGCAACTGGTGGCGTCGTTCGGATTGCTGGCGCATGCGCGCGACTGGTTCGACTCGCACACCGCCGATGTGCTCCTGACCGACCTGGGCTTGCCGGACGGAAACGGCATCGATCTGTTGCGTCATCTGGCAACGACGCAGCCGGCTTGCGAAGTGATCGTGGTGTCGGTGTTCGGCGACGAGGACACGGTGCTCTCC
>NZ_JBFUGN010001124.1:0-1848 GCF_056402895.1 Rhizobacter sp. P3_B12
CACGCAATCGCAGCGGGCGGTTTCGAGCGCGGCGCCGCCCCAGTAGCGCACGGTGGCGCTCGGCAGCCGCGCGGTGTCGCACGGGTCGCCGCCGCCGCGCTGCCGCACCTCGATGCTGATGCCGGCATCGCGCAGCAGGCCGGCCTGCGTGAGCAGCGTGGCCGGCACGACGCGGGCCAGCGCCGCATCGTCGGCATCGGCGACGGGCGCAGCGACCGGCAGCGGCGCGGCCGCCTGTTCCGCCTGTGCCGAAGCCGATTCGCGGTACGCCAGCGCCGCGATCACCCGGTGCCGGCACACGCCGGCCGCATTGCAGCTGCAGCGCGCATCCTGGATCGCCACGCCCGCCGGCCAGCGGCACGACACGCCGTCGTCGAACGCCGCCTCCAGCAGCCCCTGCGCGTCCACCGACAGCCGCGGCCGGTAGCCGCCGGCCAGCTCGCGCACCGCGCGCTTGACGATGCCGGCATTCGCCGCATGCGACAGCGCCTCGGGCGACAGGTGCAGCAGGTCGTCGCGCACCGCGCTCACTTCAGCTTCTCCGCGAGCCACGTGGCGAGCTGCCCCGGCGTCATCGCGCCGACCTGCGCGCCGGCTTCCACCAGCCGGCCGGCGAGCTCCTTGTCGTAGACCGGGTCGGCCCGCTCGTCGAGCGCGGCCAGCCCGAGCACGGTGCTGCCCTGCGCCACCAGCGCGCGCACATGGCCGATCAGCACGTGCTCCGGCATGCCCTCGTAGAAGTCGCTGACGATCACGACCACCGCGCGCCGCGGCACGCTGATGCGCTCGGCCGCGTAGCCCACCGCCTTGCCGATGAAGGTGCCGCCGCCGAGCTGCACGCCCATCAGCACCTCGACCGGGTCGGTGACGCTGTCGCTCAAATCGACCACCTCGGTGTCGAACGCGACCAGGTGCGTCTTGATGCCCGGCAGGCCCCACAGGCAGGCCGCCGTCACCGCCGAATGGATCACCGAGTTCAGCATGCTGCCGCTCTGGTCGACCAGCAGGAACACCTGCCAGGGCTCCAGCACGCGCCGTGTGTTGACGTGGAACAGCGGCCGCTGGATCACCAGCCGGCCGCGCTGCACGTCGTAGTGGCGCAGGTTGCGCTGCAGCGTCGCGCGCGCGGCGAACTGGCTGGCCGCCCCCTGCCGGCTCAGCTGCTGCGGCTTGCGGGCACCGCTGAAGGCGCGCTGCACCTGCTTCGCGAGCTTCTCGACCAGCTCGCGCACCACCTTGTCGACCAGCTTGCGCGCCATCGCCAGCACCTGCGGGTTCATCAGGTGCTTGGTGCGCAGCACCGCCTGCAGCAGCGCCGGGTTCGGCGTCGCGCGTTCCAGCACGTCGAGGTTGGTCACCACCTCGTCGATGCCGTAGCGCTCGATCGCGTCGCGCTCCAGGCGCTCGATCGTCTCCTTCGGGAACAGCTCGTGGATGCCGTTGATCCACTCCGGCACCGTCAACTGCGAGGCCTCGCTGCCGCCGTGGCGGTCGAGCGCGTCGTCGGCATGGCGGCCATCCTGCGAGGGGTCGTCGCGGCCGTACAGCCACGCGAGCGAGCGGTCCATCGCGGCTGCATGGCCGCCGGCCGCGCCGAGGCTCGCGTCGGCGGCTTCACCGAGCAGCAGGCGCCAGCGCTCGGCGGCGTCGAGTTCGGGCAGCGGCTTCGTCATGTCAGCAAGCCGATCTGGTTCGCCCAGGCCATCGCCTGCGCCTCGACACGCCGTGCATCGAGCAGCGCCTCGGTGCCGTCGTGCAGCTTCAGCAGGCGCTGCCGCTGCCCGGCATCGAGGCCCAGCAGCCGCGCGACGTGCGCCGCCAGCGCACCGCGCTCGCGCGGCGGAAACC
>NZ_JBFUGN010001125.1:0-1842 GCF_056402895.1 Rhizobacter sp. P3_B12
GCCGCAGCATCGCCAGCTCCGACAGCTTGTCGATCATCGACGCGACGCGTGTCGAGAACAGCTCCTTGTAGGCCATGTACGCGAACAGCATGCCCACCGTGAAGCTGCCGGCCAGCACCGAGCGCGCCGCGAGCCACACCACCAGCACCCGCTCCAGCCCGAACAGCAGCGTCTGCGCCGTCTCGTTGCCGATGTGCACGCGCTGCACCCGAAGGCCGGCGTTGAACTGGTCGGCCAGCATGTTCATCCAGCCGGCGCGGCGCAGGTTGCCGCGGCCGAACAGCCGCACGCTCTGGATGCCGCTGGCGGTCTCGAGGAAGTGCGTCTGCTGCCGCGCGGCGTGGATGATCTCCTCCGCGCTCGCCGCGCGCAGCGCCCGGAACACCGACCAGCGCAGCGCGGCGTACAGCAGCATCGCGGCCAGCGACACCAGGAGCAGCTTCAGGCTGTAGGCCGCCATCATCGCGGCGGTGCCGAGCACCATCAGCGCATCGACCAGCGCGGTGACCACGCTGGTCGTCAGCGTCTTCTGGATCACCGTCACCGAGCCGAAGCACGAGATGATGTGGCCGACGTGCCGCTTCTCGAAGAACTCCAGCGGCAGCTTCACCAGGTGGCCGAACACGTTGCCCAGCCACTGGAAATTGAGCCGCGCGCTCAGCGTCGCGACCCACCAGCCGCGCACCGCGCCGAGGCCCGTCTGCAGCAGCACCAGCAGCCCGAAGCCGATCGCGAGGATCGCCAGCAGGTCGAGATCGGCCGCGAGCAGCCCGTGGTCGACCACCCACTGCAGGTAGAACGGCAGCGCGATCACCACCACCTCGAGCGCCACCGCGAGCGCGAGGATCTGCCCGAGCGCCGGCCCGAGCCCGGTGATGCGCCCCATCAGCCCGCGCAGCGTGAACTCGAGCTTCTCGCGCCGCGGCTCGAAGCCGGCGGCCGGCGTCAGCTCCATCGCGATGCCGGTGAAGTGCTGGGCGAACTCTTCCGGCGTGAAGCTGCGCACGCCGATCGCCGGGTCGTGGATCACGATGCGCCGCGCCGACACCGACTTCAGCACGACGAAGTGGTTCATGTCCCAGTGCAGCACGCAGGGCAGCTGGAGCTGCGGCAGGTGCTCCATCTCGAGCTTCAGCGGCCGGTTGTCCAGCCCGAGCGCACCGGCGATGCGCACCATGCTCTCGAAGTTGGTGCCCTTGCGCGACAGCGCGAAGCGCAGCCGCAGCGTCGGCAGGTCGGTGTCGATGCCGTGGTAGACGGCGATCATCGCGAGGCTCGCGAGCCCGCATTCGGTGGCCTCGGTCTGCACGATCACCGGCAGGTGGCGCGACAGGCCGAGCCGCCGCGTCACGCCGGGCGGCACCGGGTCTTGTTCGAGGCTCATCGCGCCGCCACCTGCAGGCCGGCCAGCGGCTCCAGCACCCATTCGATCAGCGTGCGCTTCTCGGCGACCAGGCTGGCCTGCACGCGCATGCCGGCCTTCAGCGCGTCGCGCCAGGCGAGCGCGGCGCTGTCGGTCGGGTCGATCACGACGCGCACGCGGTAGGTGCCGCCGCCCGCCGCACCACCCGCCGCACCACCCGCCACGTCACCGGACAGGCTGTCGACGGCGCTCACCGCGCTCTGCGACACCTCGCGCACGTGCGCCGGCAACTGCCCGAAGCGCGCATACGGGAACGCATCGACGCGCAGCTTCACCGGCGTGCCCGGCTTCACGAAACCAGCGGCGCGCGTCGGCACGTCGAGCTCGGCTTCGAGTGCGCCACCGCTGCCGCCGGGCAGCAGCGTGGCCAGCAACTGGCCCGCCGCGACCGATTGGCCGGGGCTGGCGAGCACGGTGGC
>NZ_JBFUGN010001126.1:0-1842 GCF_056402895.1 Rhizobacter sp. P3_B12
AGCTTCGGCAAGACCTACCACGTGACCGGCTGGAAGGTCGGCTATGTCGCGGCGCCTGCGCCGCTGACGGCCGAGTTCCGCAAGGTGCACCAGTTCAACGTCTTCACCGTCAACACGCCGGTGCAGCACGGGCTGGCCGAGTACATGGCCGACCCGGCGCCCTACCTGGAGCTGCCGGCGTTCTACCAGCGCAAGCGCGACCTGTTCCGCGCCGGGCTGGCAGCCACGCGGCTGAAGCTGCTGCCGAGCGCGGGCAGTTATTTCCAGAGCGTCGACTACTCGGCCGTCAGCGAGCTGAGCGAGGAAGGCTTCTGCCGCTGGCTCACGAGCGAGATCGGCGTCGCGGCGATCCCGGTGTCGGTGTTCTATGCCGGCGGCTTCGAGCAGAAGCTGGCGCGCTTCTGCTTCGCGAAGAAGGACGAGACGCTGGAGCGGGCGCTGGAGCGGCTGGCGAAGCTGTGATCAACGAGACCCGCTCGCCTTGGGCTTGCGGGGGGTGTCGAGCTCGCTCAGTTCGCTGAGGTCGAAGTCGAGCCCGGGGCGCGAATCGGCGGCATCGCGCAGCGGCGCATCCGGCCCCGACAGCCTGGCCGGGTCGGTGGAGATGTCGAGGTCGRGCGTGAGCCGCTCGACCTGCGGTTCGGGTGGCACCGGGTCGCTGGCGTGCAGCGGCATGGGTGCCGAATCGGGCCGAGGCTCGGTTCGGACATCGGGCGCCGACAGGTCCAGCGTGATGTCGAACCCGCCCTCCATCGGCAGCAGCAGGTCGACGCCCTCGGGGCGCACGTCGCGCTCGGCCAGGTCGCGGGCGATGCCGTACAGGAACAGCAGGTCGCGGTAGGCCGGCACGTCGAACGGCGGGCCCTGGTTGCGCCGGAACAGCGCGCCGTCGAGCGTTGCCATGGCTTCCGCCGGCGCCGACCACAGCGACTGCACGCGGGCCAGCAACTCGGGGAAGCCCTCTTCGAGGTCGCGTTCCTTCGACGGGTCGTTCTCGTCCCACTCGATCGCGTAGGCGTTGAAGCGCCGGTTGAAGCGCTCGCGGATGCGGTCGTACGGGTCGCGCTCGCCGCGGCGGCGGTAGATCTCCATCAGCTTCAGGTACGGCAGCGGGCTCACGCCGCCGGTGCTGCGCACGTGGCCCATCAGCAGGTCGACCGCCGCATCGTCCTGCCCGAGCACGACGAAGAACTCGACCTGCTGGTCGAGGTCGATCAGCTCGTCGGCCGACATCGGCCGGTGCGGCTCCAGCGATTCGGGGTCGAGGTCGGTGCCGGGCCGGGTCTCGCGCGACAGCGTGGCCTGCATCGCGGCAACGGCGCGCGGCGTCAGCGTGACGTCCATCGGCTGTGCCGGCATCGGCGCACCGGGCCGCTTGCGAACCGGGGGCGGCGTGTCGACCAGCACCGCGCCGCCGCCGGACAGATCGGGCGACATCGCCGCCGGGATGGTCTGCGGTGCTTCGGCCTGCGCAGCGGGTGCGGCCGGCGCGGGTGCCGGCGGCTCGACCCACCAGGCCGCGGCCTGCCGCTCGCGCCAGCGCTGCCATACCAGGAAGCCCAGGCCGGCGGCGAGCAGCGCGCACAGCACGGCCAGCGCATAGACCAGCGGGTTCGCGTAGCGCGCCGCCTGGGCCTGCTGCACCCTCGCCTGCAGTTCGACGAGGGCCTGCTGCCGCGCCTGGCCCTCGGTGCGCAGCTGGTTCATCGAGCTCTCGAGCGCCTTCAGCCGGTCCTGCGCTTCGAGGCGCTGCACCAGCTCGGGGTCGATGAAGCGGTACGGGGCCGAGCCGGCCTGGCCGGCCTCGGCCAGCTGCGTGAGCTGGCCGCTCATGCGCAGCGA
>NZ_JBFUGN010001127.1:0-1842 GCF_056402895.1 Rhizobacter sp. P3_B12
CAGCACGCTTCGTGCACTGACTGTCGCCGACTGTTTGACCACAACGAGCGAAGCGAGTGGCGGGAGTTTCGGCGACGGGCCATGAAACCAGTCAGCGCAGGGGAGTCATCGCCCCGCCAGGGGCGATGACCGAACCGGCCGGCGCGCCACGGCCTCCCCCCACGCGCCTTGCCGCACAGAATCAATGAGTGGAAATGAAAAAGGGGCGCCTCGCGGCGCCCCCTTCTGCATGGCAGTGAACGGAAGACCGATCAGCGCACCACGGCGATCTGCTCGCGCTTCTCACCCTTGTAGGTGAAGAGCGTCAGCGCGCCGTTCTTGACGTCGCCCTTCTCGTCGAACGAGATCGTGCCCGTCACGCCCTTGTAGCCGTCGGTCTTGGCCAGCACCGGCAGGTACTTGGCCGGGTCGGCGGAACCGGCCTTGACCATCGCGGCAACCATCACGTTGACGGCGTCATAGACGTACGGCGAATAGATCTGCACGTCGGTGCCGAACTTCTTCTTGTAGTCTTCACGGAACTTCTCCATGCCGACCTTCTGCGTGCCTTCGACACCACCGGCTTCGGCGCAGACGACCTGGCCGTCACCCATCGCGCCAGCAGCCAGCTTCGGCAGCTCGCCCGAGCAGATGCCGTCGCCGCCCATGAACTTGGCGTTGATGCCCAGCTGCTTCATCTGGCGAATCATCGGGCCGGCCACGGCGTCCATGCCGCCGTAGAACACCACGTCGGGGTTCTTCGACTTGATCTGGGTCAGGATGGCGGTGAAGTCGGTCGCCTTGTCGGTCGTGAACTGGTGCGAGACGGTCGAGCCGCCCGCGCCCTTGACGCCCTTCTCGAACTCGTCGGCAACGCCCTGGCCATAGGCCGTGCGGTCGTCGATGACGGCGATCGACTTGCCCTTCAGCTCCTTGACGGCATAGCGGCCCAGCGTGCCACCCAGGTGCACGTCGTCAGCCACCACGCGGAACGTGGTCTTGTAGCCGTTGCGGGTGAACTTGGGGTTCGTGGCCGACGGGCTGATCTGCGGAATGCCGGCGTCGCTGTAGACCTTGGAGGCCGGGATCGACGTGCCCGAGTTCAGGTGGCCGATCACGCCGTTGACCTTCGAGTCGACCAGCTTCTGGGCGACAGCCGTGCCTTGCTTCGGATCGCCAGCGTCGTCTTCAGCCTGCAGCTCGAGCTTGACCTTCTTGCCGCCGATCGTCACGCCCTTGGCGTTCAGTTCGTCGATGGCCATGCGCGCGCCGTTCTCGTTGTCCTTGCCGAGGTGGGCAATGCCGCCGCTCGTCGGGGCGACGTGGCCGATCTTCACGACTTCCTGGGCGGACACCGCACCGGCGAACAGGGTGACAGCGGCAGCGACCAGGACATTGAGTTTGTATTGCATGCAAAAACCTCCGGGGTTTGGGAAAGACTGGATAACGGGTGAGGAGTCAGCCTCAGCGGGCGCAACGTTAACCCAAAAAAAACCGCCTCCATTGCGGGAATCCTCGGGTCTGGCTGCGCGATGTCCTCAAGGGATCAGGGGTTGGGCTCGCTGTGACATGGCGACACAACGAGCAAGTTCCGGGCCGCGTTGATAGGGTAAACGACAGCCCCGCAGCGCGGCGGCTGGACTATCGGCCGCGGGTGCGCTGCAGCTCCTGCGCGACCGCGCGGGTGACGATCTCGCGCAGCGTCGTCGCGAGCTCGTTGCGGGTGTCGCGGATCAGCGAATCGGCCATGCGCGCCAGCGTCGGCGCGAGCAGTTCGCGCAGCTTGTATTCGAAGACCAGGTCGAGCTGGCGCTGCACGTCGGTGAGCACGCGCTGGACGATGGCTTCTTCGTTGAGCGGGGC
>NZ_JBFUGN010001128.1:0-1841 GCF_056402895.1 Rhizobacter sp. P3_B12
TCGCAGGCGACCGGCTGCACCGCGGTGACGGCCAGGTCGAGGTCCTCGCCGAGGTTGCGCTGCGCGAGGAAGGCCGCGCGCGCATCGGCGATGCGCTTGCCCTCGCCCTCGCTCGCGCCCTGCGACAGCTGCAGCACCAGGTGCACGACGCCGTCGTCGCGCGCCTGCAGCGTCGCGTCGTCCAGCCCGGGCACGGCATCGAGCAGCAGGCGGCGCAGGTCGGGCGCGGTCGTCGCGCGGCACGGGAACACCTCGGCCGGCGGGTGYAGCGACAAGGCGTCGTAGTCGATCGTGCCGGCCGGCCCGGTCAGGTGGTCGGCGACCGGGAAATCGGCGCGGTAGACCAGGTCGGTCAGCGAGAAGCACAGCTGCTCCAGCATCGTGATGCCGGGGTCGTGCAGGTTGTGGTCGGTCCAGGCGTGGCCGCTGACGGCCTGCAGCCAGGCGATGCCCTGCTCGCGCAGCCGCGCGAAGCTCGCGTCGTCGCGCTCCGCCGTCATGGCGCGCACCCCTGCATGGTCTCGTCGAACCACAGCCGCGTCAGCGTCGCCTGGATGCGCACGCCGCTGCCGTAGTCGCACTTCGAGCGCACCTGCAGCCGGTAGCTGGCGTTGCGCCCGCTGCTGCCTTCCCAGCGCAGTTCGAGCTTGTCGCAGCGCCGGCCGTACCAGGTGTTGTCGCAGCGGATGCGCTTGCGCCGCGACAGGATGTCGAGCCAGCCGCGCGTCGGGTTGTAGGCGTTCATCGCGATCGCGTGCATCAGCGCGAAGCGGCCACCGCCCGGGTGCCCGGCGCCGGCCATCACCTCGAAGGCCTGGCAGCCGCCGAGCGGGCCGGTGAGGTCGTGCCATTCGCCGTCGGCCAGCGCCGGCGCGAGCCCCGGCCAGCGGCAGCTGCCGACCCGGCCCTGCGAGGCGACGACGCCCGCCACGTCCAGCGCCTGGGCCGGCTCGGCAGTGCCGATGCCGACGCGGTCCTGCGCGTCCAGCGCCAGCACCGGCTTGCGGCCGCGCGATGCGGCAACGCCGGCGTGGTGGAACAGCAGCTGGTCGCGGTCGCCGCCGTAGCTCATCGACCACAGCGCGGTGCGCGAACTCTGCTCGCGGTAGAAGCTGACCAGCGCGTCGTAGCCGGCCGGCGACGACACCTCGATGCCGTTCTCGGCCGATTTGTGGAAGCCCTCGTCGCTCATGTTGAGCATCGAGTCGATCAGGTCGGCGAAATGGTCGCGCGTGGGCAGCCGGCCCTCGTCGAAGAAATGCTGCAGCGTCTTGCGGTTGCGGATCGTCATGCGCCGCCCCCGATCACGAAGGTGCTGCCGATCGACAGCTGCGCGATGCCGGTCGGCTGCGGCGCCGGGTCGGGGAACACCGTGGCCGCGGTGACGATGTGCGTGGGCATCGGCAGCGCGAGGCTCCACGGCGCGCGCGAGACGGCGTGGCCGCGTTCGCCCCCGCCCTCACCCTGGCCTTCGCGCTGGCCCTGCGCCTCGCGCGCGGTGTCGACCAGCGTGTACACGCCGGCATCGCTGCAGGTCAGGTGCAGCAGCGACAGCTGCGTCACGTAGTCGACGCCGTCCAGCGCGCGCAGCCGCGCCTCGAGGTCTTCGCCGCGCACGACCCAGTCGAAGGCCGGGCCGCAGCCGTCGTCGAACCACGGCGACAGCGTGGCCACCACGGTGCGGGTGATGCGCTGCAAGGCCTCGCCTTCGTGCACGCCGCGCGCGAGGCCGACCGTGCAGCGCAGCTGCAGCCGGTCGTAGACCGGGTTGCGCACCACGAGCTTCGCGAACGGCGACGCGCGCTCGCGCAGGTAGTCGGCCATGCGGCGCAGCTCGATGG
>NZ_JBFUGN010001129.1:0-1840 GCF_056402895.1 Rhizobacter sp. P3_B12
ACAACACCGTGCGCACCTGGGGAACCGGGCCGAACGGCACGGCGACCGCCGGTGGCGAATGGAACCTGCAGGCGGTCTACTACGGCTGCAACTACGGCGTGAACCAGGCGTGCACGGCACGGCACAAGGTTCAGTTCAACTACATCGAGCGCTCGGACAAGGCAGAAGCCTTCCACCTCGGTGCCAAGGTGGTCAGCACGCGCCTGCTGTCATCGGTGGGCGTGTGGACGGCCAGCGGCACCGCCGTACGCAACTATCAGCTGGTCTACACGACCTCGGACGCATCGGCCCGCCAGTTGGCGACCAGCATCAAGGAGTGCGCCGGCAACGCTCAACTGACCTGCATGCCGGCCACGCGGTTCACGTACAGCCCRCTCAGCGGCTATGCCGCGTCGACGGCGTTCAACCTCGGTGGCTTGCCGCTGTCCAGCGCCGATGGCAGCCGCGGCGCCCTCACCGGCGACTTCAACGGCGACGGCAAGACCGACATCCTGTGGTGGCGCAAGGATGCTGGCGCGCCCGTCATGCAGATGGTCTGCGTGAACGATGTCTGCACCGCCCAGCCCTCCGGCAGCTACTACCTGAACGAACTCTGGCTGGCCGACGCGAAGGTGCCTGGCAAGTTCAACAAGGTGCCGGACATCGGTGAGGTGGGTCGTATCCGGCTGGGAGGCCGGTTCGACGGCAACGCCGAGAACGACACGGTCGACGTGATGGTCACCGACATCAACGGCGATGGCCGCGCCGACCTGGTCCGGCTGTGCAAGTCGGGCAACACCTCGTGGTGTCCGGCCAAGCTGCGCATGTGGCTGTCCGTCTCGGACAACGACCCGACCGTGACAGCCACCTACGGGCAGTTCGTCAACCTGCCCAACCCGGCCGCCGGCGTGYAGGGGCCATTGTTCGCCGCCGCCGGCACGGCCTTTGGCTACGTCTGCCAGGACAAGGCCTCCGGCAACGTGCCCCCCGTGGACGAACCACCCGACATCTGGCACCAGTCGTATGCGAAGGATGCGTACTGGCAGGACTTCGACGGCGACGGCCGGCTCGACCTGATCACGATGGACGTGCTGCAGACGTCGGCCGGGCCCGGCTGGGCTTCCTGCCCGCAGGTGCCGACCTTGACGCCGAGCTTCCAGACCATGCGCTACTACGTGGGGCGCGGCAACGGCCAGTTCGAGCTGAAGCAGACCGTCACGATGGCTACGCCGCACCGCACCGGCACGGTCAAGGGGGTGGGCGGCATGTCGTACGGCGAGGTGCTCGACGTCAACGGCGACGGCAGGCTGGATCTGCTGTTTCTCGGCAGCCGATGGATGCAGGACGGAAGCGGCAACTTCCAGGAGCTGACGGGTACCGTCGGCACAGCGCCGGGGAGTCCGCGCATGCTGATCGTTGATGCGAACGGCGACGGCAAGAGCGATGTCATCCTGATGGACCCGACGGCGTCGCGCACCATCCCGAGCCCGATTCCCGACGGCGTGACGGGCAAGACGGCCGTGAATGTTGCGGCGAACCCCTACGAAGCGCAGCTGTACATCAACCAGGGCGACGGGAATTTCGCGCTCGACAACAGGCCACTGGCCGGCCCGTACGCGATGGGTCGCGTCGACTACTGGACGCAAGGCGATTTGCACACGCCACACAGCGGTGCACCGCGTCACTTCGCCTTTGGCAGCGGCGGCAGCGGCTCGGTGCCGATGGACATCAACGGCGACGGCCAGACCGATTACATGGTCTGGATCGGCGACAACGATCGACACGAGCTTGCTTTCTACACGAGCCTGTCTGGCACCGATGCAGGCAAGACAGACAGCTCGGTCCCGGGCGTGTCCTCGAC
>NZ_JBFUGN010001130.1:0-1836 GCF_056402895.1 Rhizobacter sp. P3_B12
CGCTCGACCCGCTCGACCCCGACAGCGAGATCGACCAGGAGCTCGGCCTGGCCGACGCCCGCAAGCTGCTCGCCGGCCTGCCCAACCCGATGCAGCCGACCGACACCGCGTTCTACCTGCAGCACGCCGTGAAGGCCTGCGAAGACGGCGTCGAGCGGGTGCACATCGTGCCGTTCTCGGTCGACGGCTCGGTGCTGATGGAATTGTTCACCCACGATGGCGTGGGCACGATGATCGTCGACGAGAAACTCGAAAGCCTGCGCGAAGCCACCTCCGACGACATCGGCGGCATCCTGCAACTGATCGAGCCGTTCGAGAAGGACGGAACCCTGGTCAAACGCGACCGGACCGAAATCGAGCGTGATATCGACCATTACACCGTCATCGAACATGACGGCGTCATCTTCGGATGTGCCGCTTTGTATCCGTATCCCGAGGCGCATACCGCCGAAATGGCCGCGCTGACGGTGTCCCCGAATGTGCAAGGGCAAGGCGATGGCGAGAAAATACTCAAGCGCATCGAACAGCGCGCACGCGGTGCCGGGTTCGACAGCATTTTCGTGCTGACCACCCGCACGATGCATTGGTTCATCAAGCGCGGCTTCAAGCAGGTCGACCCCGACTGGCTGCCCGAGGCCCGCAAGCGCAAATACAACTGGGACCGGCGCTCCCAGGTTCTCGTCAAGAAACTGGCCTGATCCGCTGGTTTCGTTTCACGACATTACAAACAGATCGACTGGAGTTACGTCATGGCTCGAATGGTGCAATGCATTTACCTGAAGAAAGAGGCCGAGGGCCTGGATTTCGCGCCTTATCCCGGTGAACTGGGCAAGCGGATCTACAACGAGGTCAGCAAGGAAGCCTGGGCCGCCTGGATGAAGCACCAGACCATGCTCGTCAACGAGAACCGGCTGAACCTGGCCGACCAGCGGGCCCGCCAGTACCTCGCCCGGCAAATGGAGCGATTCTTCTTCGGCGAAGGCGTCGAACAGCCCGCGGGATACGTGCCCCCGACCCCCTGAAACTGACAGATTCCCTGCCGCGGGGTTTCGCTTGGCATTTCAGGGTTTCCTGAATAGAATTCCCGCGCCGGCACATATAGCCGGGTTCAAACAGGAAACCATCGATGACCACGTTGCAGGATTTGCTCGCCAAGAAGGCTGCCCTCGAGCAGGAAATCGAAGCCACGCAAAAGCGTGAACGCCAGGACGCGATTGCCAAAGTCAAGTCGCTGATGAATGAATACGGCCTGTCGGCTTCCGACCTGACCGGCAAAGGCGGCACCAAGACGGGTGGCAAATCCGGCGCCAGCAAGGGTGGCAAGGTGGCGGCGAAATACCGCAACAATGCCACCGGCGAAACCTGGAGCGGTCGCGGCCTGCAACCCAAATGGCTGAAGGCGGCCGTCGCTGCGGGCAAGAAACTCGAAGACTTCGCCCTCTGATCCGGCGAACGCCGGGTCCGGAAATCCGTATCGATTCCATCGGCTGACCGATACCCGCATCTGCGGGGTATCGGGCCCAGCCCGCCGGAAGCGTCGCGGGCTACATTCAAAGCTTCCTCGCGACGCCCACGTGCCCGTTTTCCGACAGCCCACCCTGCCCGTCATCCTGCTGCCGTCCACGCGCCTGAGCGTCTGGGCCTTGCAGGCCGTGCTGGCGTCGCTGGCATGCCTGGCCCTCGGTCGCTGGGGGCTGTCGATTCCCCTGCTCACTCTGGTCTCGCCGCTGCCCTGGCTGCCCGGCGGCTTGGTGCTGGCCGCGCTGCTGCGCTGGGGCGCCGGCATGGCGCCCGGGTTGTGGCTGGCCGGCTGCATCGTGCTGCTCGGCTCGGACC
>NZ_JBFUGN010001131.1:0-1829 GCF_056402895.1 Rhizobacter sp. P3_B12
TCGATCCCCCAAGGGGATGCGGGCCGGCTTGGGGCGGCCCGGCGCTCGGCCCGCCTGCGCCGGCTCAAGCGTGCAGCTTGTCCCAATACGAGGCGGCCTTGCCGACCCAGCTGCAATAGTGCGGATCGTTCAGCGCATAGAACGGAATGYCGCGCGAGACGAACTTCTCGACTTCATTGCCGAGCGAGCGGTCCCCGGCCGGCAGCCGCTCGACCTCGACCTCCAGCGCGTGCAGTGCGATCGCGCGCTGCATCGGGTTCGGTGCCATCAGGTAGCGGCGCAGGGTCTGCGAGTCGACGACAGAGGTTTCCAGGTCCATTCAAGGCTCCAACAACATGTGGAAGTGGTCCATGCAAGTTCGGCCGTTTTGCAGCTGGCTTGAGGCCACCTCTCGGGCTCCCGTGTGCAGAAGTCTTCCATGGCGGCCCGTTACGTGACCGTGTGCCGGGTAACAGCGTGTTGAAGCCTGGGCAGGTGCGACGCAGTTCACGCTTGGCGACACCCACCCTGTCGGGTTCACGCACTGTCACGCGTTCGATGTATCGTCGCGCCCTCGCAGTAACCAACGGCTTTTCCGAAGTGACCACCACACGCCTTCGCCACGCCGCCCTCGCCGGCCTGATCTCCCTCCTTGCCACGAATGCGTTCGCGCAGGTGCGCGGCATCGGGGCCTCGTTCCCGTCCAAGGTCTACGAACGCTGGGCCAGGACCTACGAGCAGCAGAACGCCGGAGCCGCCGTCACCTACAAGGCCACCGGCTCGGGCGACGGGRTCAAGCAGATCAGCGCACGCGCGGTGGACTTCGGCGGCAGCGATTCGCCGCTGCCCGCCGACGAGCTGACGAAGCGCAAGCTGGTGCAGGTGCCGATGCTGATCGGCGGCATCGTGCCGGTGGTCAAGCTGCCCGGCATCGGCGCGAACCGGCTGCAGCTGTCGGGCGAGGTGCTGGCCGACATCATGGCCGCGCGCATCGTGAAGTGGAACGACGCGCGCATCGCGGCGCAGAACCCGGGCATCGCGCTGCCCGCGCTGCGCATCCAGCGCATCGTGCGTGCCGACCGTTCCGGCACGACCGAGGGCTTCACGCGCTACCTGTCGGAGGTGTCACCGGCCTTCAAGACCGAGATCGGTGCCGGCCAGGCACCGAAGTGGCCGGGCGAGGTCGCGACGGCCGAGGGCAACGACGGCATGGTGAAGGCGCTCGAAGGCAGCGACGGCGGCATCGCCTACGTCAGCTACGACCGCGTCGTGAAGGACGGGCTGGCGGCGGTGCGGCTGGTCAATGGCGCGGGCGTGGCGGTGGCGGCGTCGGAGGCGGGCTTCCGCGCGGCGATCCTCGACAGCGATGTCTCGCGCGCTGGCAACGACCTCGCGTCGCTGATGAACCGGCCCGCCAGCGGCGCGTGGCCGATCACGCAGACGAGTTTCGTGCTGTTCGACGCCGAGCCGGCCGATGCCGAGCGCGCCGCGCAGGGCATGCGATTCCTCTACTGGTGCCTGATGCACGGCGACGACCTGACGCGCGGCACGGGGTTTGCGCCGCTGCCGGTGAATTTGCAGGCACGGTTGACGGCGCGGTTTGCGGGTGTGCGTGCGAAGGATGGGAAGGCGCCTCAGTACATGAATTTCTAGCTGCGTTGCTGCGTGTGCGCGTCGCGCGGGGGGTGAGGGGATGGGCTGGGGGCTCATGCCGAGGCGGTCGGCGCCCCAGGGGGCGCCGACTCCACGAAGAAGCTCGGCTTCGGGGGTGCATCGCCAAACTCCCGCCACTCACTTCGTTCGTTGTGGTCAAACAGTGGCGATGAGTCAGTCTACGAAGCGCGCTGGCG
>NZ_JBFUGN010001132.1:0-1825 GCF_056402895.1 Rhizobacter sp. P3_B12
CTTCAAGCTGGTGGGCGAAGCCGCGTACGTGCAGAAGAAGCCGGACGGCAGCGACACGCAGAAGCTGGCGAAGCTGACGTTCGCGCCGACGCTGTCGACGGGCCCGGGCTTCTGGAACCGTCCGGAACTGCGCCTGTACGTGACCACGGCCAAGTGGAACGCGGCCGCCAACGCGGCCGAGAACGGCGGCGCCGGCGTCACCAACCGCGCCAACGGCGACACCAAGGGCACGTCCTATGGTGCGCAGGCTGAAATCTGGTTCTGATAGAGGAACGGTTTGAAGACTCGGTTTTGCTGAAATGCTGAGTTGAGAGCAGTACGGGCCGGCTGAGAAGCCGGCCCTTTTGACTTGTGACTTCCGACATCCGGGGAACGACAACGTGAGCAATCCATGGCCGATCTCCAGCTGAAGGCCTTGCGCAAGGCGTTCGACGACGTCGTCATCCTGCACGGCGTGGACCTCGAGGTCCGCGATGGMGAGTTCCTGGTGTTCGTCGGCCCGTCGGGCTGCGGCAAGTCGACGCTGCTGCGCTGCATCGCCGGCCTCGAAGACATCACCGCGGGCGAGCTGTACATCGGCGGCGMACTCGTCAACGACGTGCCGCCGGCCAAACGCGGCATCGCGATGGTGTTCCAGAGCTACGCGCTGTACCCGCACATGACGGTCGCCGAGAACATGGCCTTCGGGCTGCGGCTGGCCGGCTATTCSAAGGACGAGATGCGCGCGGCCGTGAGCCGCGCGGCGCAGGTGCTGCAGATCGAGCACCTGCTGGAGCGCAAGCCCAAGGCCTTGTCCGGCGGCCAGCGCCAGCGCGTGGCCATCGGCCGTGCGATCGTGCGCAAGCCGGGCGTGTTCCTGTTCGACGAACCGCTGTCGAACCTGGATGCGGCACTGCGCGTGCAGATGCGCGTGGAGCTCTCGCGCCTGCACCAGGAACTGAAGACCACGATGGTCTACGTGACGCACGACCAGGTGGAGGCGATGACGCTGGCGCATCGCATCGTCGTGCTCAACGCRGGCCGCATCGARCAGGTGGGCACGCCGATGGAGCTGTACCACCGGCCGGTGAACCGCTTCGTCGCCGGCTTCATCGGCTCGCCGAAGATGAACTTCATCGGCGGCACGCTGACGGGCACCAACACGCAACTGGCCCACGTCGCGCTGGACGACGGCTCGGCGGTGACGGTGGCTGCCGATGCGGCCTCGGTCCCGGCCGGCACCAAGGTCACCGTCGGCCTGCGCCCGGAGCACCTCGAGGCGAGCGCCCAGCCGCGCGAAGGCGCGATGCGCGCGCATGTGCAGCTGGCCGAGCACCTGGGCGACACCACGTATCTGCACGTCACGTTGACCGGCCTGGATTCGTCAACGAGAAGCGAGGCGATGACGATCCGCACCGCTCCGGACAACCCGCTGAAGACCGGCGACACCGCGTACCTCAGTTTCTCGCCGCAGCGCGGCTTTCTGTTCGACGCCCAGGGGCGTACGCTCCCGGGCGCCGGCTGAAGGCGGCGCAGGCGTTCGACGGCCCACGAGGCCACCACAGGAGACACGACGATGAGCACCACCAGACGACTCCCTCTCGCGCTGCTGGCCTCGGCCGCGGCGCTGGCCCTGGCCGGCACGCTGCCGCTCGCCGCGCAGGCGGCCGAGCCCGGCAAGCTGCTGATCTGGATCAACGGCGACAAGGGCTACAACGGCCTGGCCAAGGTGGGCGAGGAGTTCACCGCCAAGACGGGGGTGCAGGTGGTGGTGGAGCACCCGGAGGACGCGCCGAACAAGTTCCAGCAGGCGGCCGCGGCCGGCAAGGGCCCGGCCATCTGGATC
>NZ_JBFUGN010001133.1:0-1822 GCF_056402895.1 Rhizobacter sp. P3_B12
CCGTTACTGTCCCCTTCTTTGCATAGTCAGAGATCAGAAAGTGTACTCCGGCAGCAGTGACGATTGAGCCTCGGCAGCCAAGTAAATTAAGTGCACACCCAGTTCCAACCTTCTCGCTAATGACCAACTCTGGGGAATCCGCTGCATCAAGGGGCTTCAGCACGATCGTATCGCCGTCCTCTGCGACGGCCTTTCTGATCAATCTCCCTTCTTTCCCGGCCACCTTGCCAATTGCCTGCTCGTCAAACTCGTATCGTTTCCCTCCAAATATGACATGTGAAGCCGTGACATCATTGACATAGTCAGGGAATTTTCCTGCTTGCGCGGCTGCTCCTTGAAGAGGAATCAATAGCTTCGTCGAGCCTCCGATTTCTATCTGCTTCGCATCCTCCCAAGAAACCTCTTCATTGACGATACTCCCGAGCGTCTCGCGCATCTTATCCGTGACGCCTTCATCCGGCTCATTCATCACTACAAATAGGCCTCCGTCCGTTCCGGCCCGCTGCACGATCTTCCATTCCGGCTTCCCCGAAATAAATCCACAAGGGGTATAAGTTTCGGTCGGCGATCTCCACAGGAACCCGCTGTTCTCCATCTTCAACGCCCCGTCAATGCATTGCGAGAGGATTTTCATGGGATCCTTTCGCCTAACATTTTCGACTCTTGTCTTTGGTTCGACATAGAGATCCAAAGTGCTCAGGAATTTTTGGGCTTCGAGACTCACTCCGCCCTTGCCAAACAGAACAGATCGTCGTGAAATCTTGTATCCAGTTTTTGTCCGAACAAGATCAATCTGCTCGTTGTCGCGGATGTCGCCCTTCAGCTTTTGCAGAGCCTTCTCTCGCGCAAGCCCAAAATCTTGCACATTGCCTTTTTTAAAGTGAACACCAAACATTACTGCACCTCGAAGAGAATGAACCGCCGTCGATACGCTGTGTGACATCAGCCTCCACTCAGTTCCATTCGAGGTCATTTGTCCTCAGCTCTTCAATACCTCAACGCCATTGCGAATACTTGTTGCAGGCGTACGGTGAGCACCGCCGCCACGGCGGCGTTGACCTGCTCCGCCATCAGGTGCCCGATGCCAGCGCGGCACCAGTCGGCTCAGCGCGACTGCTTGAACGCCATCACCGCCTGATTCCGCAGCGTGCGCAGCAGCGAGAGCTCCCGCTCCCCCAGGTCGATGCCACCAGGCTGTGCCTTGTCGGCATAGATCAGCGCGAACGGCGCCCCCTTCATCAGCAGCGGCAGCAGCAGGAAGGCCGGCGCATTCACCTGCTGCCGGTACCACGCCGGCAGCCTTGCAGCGATGTTCGGCACCGTCGCATCCGAGATCAGCGTGTCGGCGCCCTTCAGGCACACCGCGCTGAACAGGTCGGGCGCGGTGCCGGGCGCCGGCTTCAGCGCCACCTTGAACTGCTTGCACGCGCCGTCCACGTCCTCGCCCATGCCGAAGCGGCCGGTCAGCATCTCGGTCTTCGGGTCGCGCAGGCAGAACACGATGCGCCGGAACCCCAGCGCACGCAGCATCGTCTCCAAAATCATCCGCAGCACGTCGTTGAGCTTGAAATCCTCGACCATCGTGTTCGTGATGTCCTGGATCCCCGCGCCCAGCATCGCCGCCGCCGCGTCCTGGTCGAACGGCTTCTGCTCCGGCACCGTCACGTCGATCGCGATCGTCGCCTGCAGCTCGTGCCCCGCCAGGCTGTCGGCGTCGCTGACGATGGTCTTCGCGGTGCCGTTGCCGCCCGGCTGCTCCAGCAGGCGCCGCACCGGCGAGCCCGGCTGCACGCTCAGGCCCATCGCCTGCGCGAGGCCGGCC
>NZ_JBFUGN010001134.1:0-1822 GCF_056402895.1 Rhizobacter sp. P3_B12
GTGCCCCAGCTCGCGAAGGTCTGCGCCTGCGCGGCCGGCTGCAGCGCGTCGCTCAGCGCGGCGGCGTACAGGCCGTTCGGCTGGTTCAGGTCGACGAGCCGGTAGGCCACATGCCGGTCGTTGCCCGACAGCGGATGGCCCGCGGCGCCGAGCGTCGGGTAGTAGACGACGCCGTCCTGGTTCGCCGCGCCGTTGAAGTTGGACGCATACGGCCAGGCCTTCAGCCCGTGGCCCTTGGCCTCCTGCACCGTCTTCATGCGGCTGACGCCGTTGTCCATCTCGAAAGACACCGTGCCGTCGATGCTCTCCTGGCCGTTGCGGTACGGGCTGCCGGTCGGCGTGAACGAGAAGAAGTCGGTGTGGAACACCGTGATCATCCCTTCCATCGTGCCGAACGGCGTGCCATCCTTGCGCACCGAGATGATCGCGCCCTCGAGGTCGTTCTCGTGCTCCTGGTCGAAGGCCGTGTCCGACCAGTCGCGCGGGTGATAGAACGAATAGCTGATGAACCAGTGCGTGCAGCTCTCGACCACCGAGTAGTACACGGTCGCGGGCCACTGGCCGTTGCCGCGGTTGTCCCAGTTGTTGGTCGTGATGCGGTCGTTGTCGTAGTCGTACGCGGTGATGTATTCGGACGGGTAGTCGCTCGAATCGGTGTCCTGGTAGTGCACCGGCGCATGGTGGAACGCGAGTTCCGCCGTCGTCAGCGCCTGGGCACCGATGCTCGCAATCGCCAGGCCGACGCCCGCCGCCAGTGCCGCGATGGTCTTCTTCAGCATGCGCTCTCCCCTCATTGAAGCCACGATTGATGTGGCCGCGAGGGTAAGGAGGCAGGATGTCAGCGCGATGGCAGTGCGGCGAGCTGCCGCGCGCTCAGTCGAACGCCAGCACCTCGTCGCCCGGCGCCGCCTCGCAGCCCGCGCCGAGCGGCTGCCAGCCGCGGCGCACGACGACCTTGCGCTCGTCGTGGCACAGCTCCACCCGTTCGGCCTGCGGCAGCTGCCGGTGCACGAAGGCCTCGACGGCGGCCGGCGTGCTGATGTGCAGCTTCAGCGCGAAGAGGTCGTCGCGCGGATGGTCGTCGACGTGCAGCAGCGGCACGAACTGCGCCGCGAACAGCAGCCCATGCGAGCCGATGTCGACCGGCGCCGGCGCATAGCCCTGCGCCTGCAGCCACTGCTGCGCCTGCTCGCGCGTGACGCTCGCGGCATCGAAGCCGCCCCAGGCGCTGGCGATCAGCTCCATCACCCACTGGTTGCAGTTCTGGTAGCGCGTGCTGAAGGCGTAGGCGTTGGCGCTGTAGCGCGCCGCCAGCAGGTCGAGCGCCAGCCGGCGATCCTGCGAGGCGTGGGCGAGCGACACGCCCTCGGCCGCGGGCAGCAGCACGATCGAGACATGGCCGAGCGACGGCCGGTCGGCACCGAGCAGGAAGCCGGCGACACCCTGGTCGTACAGCCGGGGCCGCGACTCCTCGCAGGCGTAGTAGAGCTGGCGCACCGACCAGGGGCCGCCGGCATCGGCCTTCAGCAGGATGCCGGCATGGGAGTAGCGCAGGCCGAAGCGGCTCAGGTCGAGGCCGGAGCGCGAGATCAGCGCCACGTTGCGGCCCGAAGCGTCGAGCTGCTGCCGCACCAGCGCGGCGAAGCGCAGCAGCTTGTCCTGCTGGCCGGCGTTGATCGCCGAGGGGCGGTCGCAGAACTGTGAACTGGCGGGAGCACCGGCAGACGAACTGGCGGCCTGTGCCGCGCCGACGAGCCCCGCCACCAGCGCGGCGGCCACGACCGCATGGCGGCCGCGCCGGCGCCTCACCGCCGCATCACAG
>NZ_JBFUGN010001135.1:0-1820 GCF_056402895.1 Rhizobacter sp. P3_B12
CGTCGTAGATGTGCTCGCGGTGCTTGTCGGCGAGCGCATCGCGCGACAGCCGCATGATCGGATCCGCCAGACGCTCGCGCTCGTACGGCTTCACCCACGGCTCGGGCGCGGCGCAGCCGGCCAGCAGCGCGGCCAGCGTCACGACAGCGGCGAGTGCTCTGCGTTGGCAACCCATGTTCATTCCTTCAGCAGGTCGCGGATCTGCTTGTCGTAGGTGTTCTCGTAGCCGTCCTGGTAGCCGCGGTGCAGGAAGCGCACGCGGCCGTCGCGGTCGATCAGCACCGTCGACGGCATGCTGTTCAGGTCGTACAGCTTACTGACGTTCTTGTCGGTGTCGAACAGCACCGGGAACGTGACGCCCAGCTTGCCCGCGACGGTGGCGGCATTGCGCGCATCGTCGTCGACGTTGACGCCCAGCAGCACGAAGCCCGAGCCCTTGTACTTGTCGTACAGCGCGTTCAGCTTGGGCATCTCCTGGCGGCACGGCGCGCACCAGGTGGCCCAGAAGTTCACCAGCACGACCTGGCCGCGCTGCTCCTTCAGGCGCAGGTTCTTGCCCTCGAGCGTGCGCAGCGTGAAATCGGGTGCGGGCGTCATCGGTGCCGCGGCCTGCGCGGGCGCCACCACGATGCCGGTGCTCAGCAGCAGCGCAGCCGTGGCGCGCAGGAATCGGGCGAACGCGGGGGCGAAAGGGAAGGATGAGCTCATGGTTCGATCAGAAGAAGAAGGTGATGCCGCCGGTCAGCTCGAGGTTCTGCGTGTTCTGGCGCTTGCCCAGCAGGTCGAGCGTGAAGATGTGGTCGCGCATGTCGACCTGCAGCGCCATCCAGTCCTTCAGGAACACGCGGGTGCCGAGCCCGACGTTGAAGGTCTGCTTGCGCTGGTCGTTGAACTTGGTGCTGCCGACGCCGCCGATCAGGTACACGGCCGACGCCTTCGCGGTGTTGCGGCCGAAGAAGATCTCGCCCGGCAGCACGTTCACGCCGATCGAGACGTTGTAGTAGCGCAGCTTCTGGCTGTCGTCGGAGAGCACGCCGCCGGGCAGGATCTGCCGGAACGATTCGTCGCTCACCTTGGTCTGGGCGTAGACGGCCTCGACGAAGTAGTCCTCGGTGATGTGGTAGCCCACGCGCAGGCCCGAGACGGCGTTGGCGCCGAAGTTCTGCGTGCTGTAGGTGCCGCCGAACAGGCCGAACTCGAAGTCGTTCGACGGGATCTTCGGCACGTTCACCGGGCGGCGGTCGACCTGCGGCACGATCACCTGCTCGTTCCCGGGTTCGACGACCTGCTGCTGGTTCTGGGCCTGCGCCGCGAACGGCGCGGCGAGGCAGGCCGCGAGGACAAGACGTTGGAGTTTGCGCATGGCCGTCAATTGAAGAAGAAGGAGAAGCCGACCGTGGCGGCACGGTACTCGGCGCTGCGGGTGTCGTCGATGAACACCGTGTAGAGCGACCAGTCGGCCCGCAGCACGAAGCGGTCGGACAGGTGGTAGCGCACGCCGATGCCGGCGTCGGCCATCTTGGAGTTGGTGCCGACCGCGTCGACCAGCGTCGAGTTCGGCACGTTCTTGAACTTGCCGAAGCCGACCGCGAAGAACGGCGACAGGCGCTTGTCGGACCAGGGCTCCACCATCAGGTTGGCATGCCAGAAATCGCTGCCGGAGAACACGCCCTGCACCTGGCCGAGCGTGGCTTCGAGCGACAGCGTGTCCGACAGGCGGTAGCCGGTCCACATCTTCAGCATCGGCTCGCCCTTGAAGCGGCCCCAGCCGGTGCCGAACTCGACGCGGCGCTTCAGGTAGTCGTCGAGCAGCACGTCAC
>NZ_JBFUGN010001136.1:0-1817 GCF_056402895.1 Rhizobacter sp. P3_B12
GCGGGGTCGGCCAGGTCGTTGTCGGTCAGGAAGCGCCCGAACTCGTCGAGCCGTTTCCCGATCGACTGTCGCCACTGGCCCAGCTCGTCGACGCTGCTAGCAAAGGAAGTTGACATGGAGGTGCGGGCGCAGGAAAGAGGCGCGGCGCATATTCATGGTAGCGCAAGGCCGTCGGGCGCCCTCCCCTCGAAACATCTCGACACCCGCCACCCGCGCGAAGTGTCGATTCCTTGGGGATTGAGGCCTGGCCTTGGCGTTGACAGCTCAGCGTTGACAGTGCGGGCAGAAGAAGGTCGAGCGCTGGCCCTGCACGATGCGGCGGATCGGCGTGGCGCAGACGGTGCACGGCTCGCCCTCGCGGCCGTAGACGCCGGCGTGCTGCTGGAACGCGCCGGCCATGCCGTGGGCATCGCGGAAGTCGCGCAGCGTCGAGCCGCCCAGTGCGAGCGCGCGGGCCAGCGTCTCGCGCACCGCGACCGCCAGCCGCTCGGCGCGCGGGCGGCTCAGCCGGTCGCTGCGCAGCCGCGGGCTGATGCCGGCAGCGAACAGCGCCTCGCACGCATAGATGTTGCCGGCACCGACGACGATGTCGCCGCCGAGCAGCGCCTGCTTGATCGCGACGCGCCGCCGCTGCAGCGCCGCATGCAGGTAGGTGCCGGTGAAGGCCGGATCGAAGGGCTCGAGCCCGAGGCCGGCGATCAGCTTGCCGGCCGCCCCGCCGTCCAGCGCCTCGGACCACACCACCGCACCGAAGCGCCGCGGATCGGTCAGGCGCAGCGTGCCGCGCGTGGTGGCGAGGTCGAAGTGGTCGTGGGTGCCGGCCGGCCCGGGCGCGTCGCTGAAGGCAAGCGATCCCGACATGCCCAGGTGCATCAGCAGCCCGCCCGAGCCGGCCGCGCCGACATCGGCCGACAACGGCAGCCACAAATATTTACCTCGGCGGGTCGCGTCGCCGACGCGCTGTCMGACAAGTGCCGCCGGCTCGTGGCCGAGCGGCCAGCGCAACGGCTTGCCCAGGCGCACGGCGGTCACGCGGGCACCGGCAATGCGCTCGGCAAAGCTCTGTCGGGTGACCTCGACTTCCGGAAGTTCTGGCATGGAGGGAATTATCACGACGCGCCCGGGTCGGACCGGCTTCGGGGGCTTGCGCCCGACCTCCAGGGTCGTTCGCCAGACCCTAGAATCGTCCACGGTTTCAGGAGCATTGCATGCCGGCCCTTTCCCTCGTTCCCCACGCAGCGCGCACGGCGCTCGCGGTGGCCTGTGCGCTGGCACTGATGACCGGCGCCCAGGCCCACCTGCTGGCCCAGGCCGACGACGCGCTGCCCGCGCCGGCCTCCGACGCTGCCAGCGGCGTGCCGTCCGAGCCCTTCGAGAACTCGTCGATCGACGCGCCGCTCTTCTACCAACTGCTGATCGGCGAGATGGAGCTGCGCGCCGGCGAGGTCGGCACCGCCTACCAGGTGCTGCTCGACGCGGCCCGCAAGACGCGCGACCCCGAGCTGTTCCGCCGCGCCACCGAGGTCGCGCTGCAGGCGCGTGCCGGCGACCAGGCGCTGGCGGCCGCACAGGCCTGGCGCAGCGCGATCCCCGATTCGGTCGAATCCATGGGCTACCAGGTGCGGCTGCTGATCGCGCTGAACCGGCAGGCCGAGGCCGACGAGCCGATCCGCGCAATGCTCGCCGCGACACCGGTCGCCGAGCGTGGCGCGTTGATCGCCTCGCTGCCGCGGCTGTTTGCCCGCGCCCCCGACCCCACCCAGACCCCCACCCAGCTGCAGGCCTGGCTCGAACCGTCGCTCGCAGCCCCCGAGACG
>NZ_JBFUGN010001137.1:0-1813 GCF_056402895.1 Rhizobacter sp. P3_B12
GTTGAGCGGCGACAGCAGGTCGGTCTCGCGCGTGCCCGGCGCTGCACCGCGCACGTCGACGCCGCCGACCGCCCCTGCAGGTGCGAGCACGACGGTGCAGCCGGTGGGCCGGCGCTTGTCGGTGAAGTGGCCGACGCGCAGGCCGGCGACGGCGCTCAGGCCTGGTGTGGGATGCATCGCTGGGAAGGGGCGGGGATCAGCGATTATGAAACGGCTGGTGGATCATTGATGACACACCCACTCAGTTGCAACAGTCTGCGCAGATTGGCGGGTGGCGACAGGCGGCGTGATACACCGTGCGCAGTCCCGATGCGACCGAAGCGACCGTGTGGGCTTGCCCTTTGCAAGAACCTGCCTGTCGCATTCGCTCCGTCCGGACCCTCAGGGCCGGAGAAGAAAAAAGAGCACACGGGCTCAAGCCCCGTCGGAGGAATGCATGGAGTCGATGCGTAACGATGGTTCGTCAGCGAACACTCGGCTGGCCCTTCACGCCACTGCCAGGCGGCTGCATCGGTTGAGGCCGGCTTGGCGGCAGGCCAGCCTTGCGCTGCTGGCCGCCACCACGTTGGTCGCCGGATGCGGCCCTTCGTCTGATGACGGCCCGGCGCCGACACCCAGTTCCGGCTCGACACCGACGCCGGCACCGGCACCGGCACCAGCACCAGCACCAGCACCAGCACCAGCACCAGCACCAGCACCAGCACCAGCACCTGCACCTGCACCTGCACCTGCACCTGCACCTGCGCCCGCACCGACGCCAGCGCCCGCACCCGCACCCGCACCCGCACCCGCACCCACGCCCTTGCCCATCACGATCGCGCCGCTCGGATCGCCGCGCATCCTGATCTCCGATGCGCCGACGCTGACCCGCCTGCGCACCGCGCTGACCAGCAACACGGCGTCGGCGACGCGCTTCAAGAACATGGTCGATTCGCAGATCGCCGGTGCCGACATCTATCTGTTCGGCCCCTGGCAGGCGGCGCTGTTGTCCCAGGTGACGGGCAAGGCGTCCTACTGCCAGTACGCGGTCGACCAGACCGAGAGTTTCGTGAAAACCGAAGAAGCGCTGATCAACAGGAATGCGGCTGCAACGGTGGCTGGCGACAGCTACCTCGATGTCGGCGGCACGATCGGCAACATGGCGATGGTGTACGACTGGTGCCGCTCGCAGATGACGGCGGCCCAGCGCACGCGCTGGGCCACCTACGGCAACCAGGCGGTCTGGRACGTGTGGAACCACACGCAGGCCAGATGGGGCACCACCACCTACGCCTGGAGCGGCTGGTCGGTCGACAACCCATCGAACAACTACTACTACTCGTTCCTGCGCGCGACCATGCTGCTCGGCCTCGCCACCTACGGCGAAAACACGCAGGCCTCGACCTGGCTGGACAAGTTCCGCACCGAGAAGATTGCCAACCAGCTCGTGCCGACCTTCACCCGCGATCTGCAGGGCGGTGGCTCGCGCGAAGGCACCGGCTACGGCACGGCGATGAACGGCCTGTTCGACCTCTACCACCTGTGGGAAAAATCCACCGGCGAGCGCATCGCAGACGGCACCCCGCACACGCTCGCATCGTTCGACAAGTTCATGCACGACATCGTGCCGACCCTGGACCGCATCTCGCCGACCGGCGACCATTCGCGCGACTCGACGGCCGCGCTGTTCGACTACCACCGCCAGTACCTCGAGGTGCTGTCGCGCCTGTACCCGTCTGACGTGATGGCGGGCGTCTCCAAGTCGCTGCTGGCGCAGTCGTCGGTACCGCGCATGGCGAATGCCTTCGAGTACTGGGTCGACTACCTGTACGAC
>NZ_JBFUGN010001138.1:0-1812 GCF_056402895.1 Rhizobacter sp. P3_B12
GCCGCTCAGGGACGCTGTTCGTCGCGCGTGCGCTTCAGCATCTTGGTCTTGATGCGGTCGCGCTTCAGCGAGCTCAGGTACTCGACGAACACCTTGCCCAGCAGGTGGTCCATCTCGTGCTGCACGCACACCGCGAGCAGGCCTTCGGCGTCGAACTCGCAGATTTCGCCGGCGCGGTTCAGTGCCCGCACGCTGACGCGGGCGTGGCGCGGGACCTTGTCGTAGACCTGCGGCACCGACAGGCAGCCTTCGTCGCCGGTCACCATCTCTTCGCTGAGCGCGGTCAGCTCGGGGTTGATCAGGACGTGCGGTTCGTCACGGCGCTCCGAGGTGTCGATCACGATCACGCGTTCGTGGACGTCGACCTGCGTCGCCGCCAGGCCGACGCCGTCGGCCTCGTACATGGTCTCCAGCATGTCGTCGACAAGCTGTCGGATGCGTGCGTCCACTTGCGTGACAGGCTTGGCAACGGTGTGCAGCCGGGGATCGGGGTAACGGAGTATCGAGAGCTTGGCCATGTGGGAAACGCGCAACGCCGGACGGCGTGACAGGACGCACGCGAGGTGTGTCCGGAAGTCAATTTCGTTGCGATATCAAGGGTTTAGGGGCAGAATCTGTGAAACTGAATGAAGATTTTCGCTGAGCCGCAGGCATCGTGCCGCGGCCCGGTTCAGTTAACCGCACAACGCAGCATTGTGCTGCCTGAGCGCCCGGAGACTTACCTTCATGACCCGAAGCCACCGTATCGCCCTGTCGTTCCCCCGGGCTGCCGCCATCACCGTTGCGCTGGGCGTCTGCTTCGGTTCCGCGACCGCGAACGCACAAGCCGGCAACTACCCGATCACTCCCAAGCAGCGCAGCACCGCGCAGCAGGTGGCCGAAGCCGGCGTCGCGCTGTCTGACCTGTCCCCCAATGCGCCCGACTCGTACACCGTGAAGCGCGGCGACACGCTGTGGGACATCTCCAGCGTGTTCCTGGTCAGCCCGTGGCGCTGGCCCGAGCTGTGGGGCATGAACCTCGACCAGATCCGCAATCCCCACCTGATCTACCCGGGCCAGGTGCTGTTCCTCGACAAGGCCAATGGCCGTGCCCGCCTGCGCGTCGGCTCCGGCGAGCAGGGCGGCGTCGTCAAGCTGTCGCCGCGCGTGCGTGAAGGCGACCTGTCGCGCGACGGCATCCCGGCGATCGCGCTGAACCTGATCGAGCCGTTCCTGAACGAGGCCGTGATCGTCGACGAGAACGAACTCGCGAAGGCGCCGCGCGTCGTCGCGACGCCGGAAGCCCGCGTGCTGCTGGCGCGTGGCGACAAGGCCTATGTGCGCGGCGACCTGGGCGGCGCGCGCAACTTCCGCTTCTTCCGCGAGCCGCAGGCCCTGCGCGACCCGACCACCAACGAGGTGCTGGGCTACGAGGCGTTCTACCTCGGCACCGGCGAGCTGATCCGCCAGGGCGACACCAGCGGCGCCGCACGTGCCGACGACATCGTTCCCGACACCTTCATGCTGACCAGCATCCGCCAGGAAGTGCGCGTCGGCGACAAGCTGTCGCCGGTCCCGCCGCGCGAATTCCAGAACTACATTCCGCGCGCGCCGCAGTCGCCGATCACCGGCCAGATCGTCTCGGTGTACGGCGAGGCCGTGGCGGCCGGCCAGAACCAGATCGTGTCGCTGAACAAGGGCGCGCGCGACGGGCTCGAGAAGGGCAACGTGCTGGCGCTGTGGAAGGACGGCGCGCGCACCGTCGACAAGACCGAAAAGGGCACGCCGGCGATCAAGCTGCCGGACGAGCGCCATGGCTACCTGTTCGTCTTC
>NZ_JBFUGN010001139.1:0-1811 GCF_056402895.1 Rhizobacter sp. P3_B12
GCCCAGCTCGACGGTCGAATGATCGACCGCCCCGTGGTACTTCAAGCCCAACGCATCCTGCAGCGCGCCAGCGCCTGACTCCAGCCAATTTTTCAGAAGGAACGCCACCATGTCCGCCACCATCATCGACTCCGCCATCTTCCAGGGCATCTTCGCAAGCGACGAGATGCGCCAGGTGTGGTCCGACGAGAACCGCACGCAAAAGTACCTCGACGTCGAGGCCGCGCTGGCCAAGGTGCAGGGTCGCCTGAGCCTGATCCCGCAGGAGGCGGCCGACGAGATCGTCAGCCACTGCCGGCTCGACCAGATCGACATGGCCAAGCTGCGCCAGCAGACCGAGCGCATTGGCTACCCGATCCTCGGTGTCGTCTCGCAGCTCAACGCCTTGTGCCGGGACAAGCTGGGTGAATACTGCCACTGGGGTGCGACCACGCAGGACATCACCGACACCGCGACCGTGCTGCAGATCCGCGAGGGTCTGGCCATCGTCGATCGCGAACTGGCGGCGATCTCTGCCGCGATGGCCAAGCACGCGAAGGCACACCGCCTGACGCCGATGATCGGCCGCAGCAACCTGCAGCAGGCGATCCCCGTGACCTTCGGCTACAAGATGGCGGGCCTGCTCTCGGCGATCGAGCGCCACCGAGAGCGCCTCGCACAACTCAAGGAGCGTGTGCTGGTGGGCGAGTTCGCGGGGGCTGCGGGCACATTGGCGTCGCTGGAAAAGGGCGCGATGGAAACCCAGGCCGGGCTGTGCGCCGAACTCGGCCTGAACCAACCGGTGATCGCGTGGCACACGATCCGCGACAACATCGCCGAGGTCGGCACCGTGCTCGGTCTGATCGGCGGCACGCTCGGCAAACTCAGCATGGACGTCAAACTGATGATGCAGACCGAGGTCGGCGAGGTGTACGAGCCGTTCGCGCATGGCCGGGGCTCGAGCAGCACGATGCCGCAGAAGCGCAATCCGATCTCCAGCTGCTACATCCACGCCGCGATCTCGGTGGTGCGCCAGCACGCCGCGGCCTTGATGGACGCGATGGTGGCCGACCACGAGCGCTCGACCGGTCCGTGGGAGATCGAGTGGATCGTGCTGCCCGAGGCGTTCTGCTTGATGGCCGGGGCGCTGAAGCAGTCGCGCTTCGTGCTCGAGGGGCTGGAAGTCGATGCACAGGCGATGCGCCGCAACATCGACATGACCCACGGCCTGGTGATGAGCGAGGCCGTGATGATGGGCCTCGGCTCCTACATCGGCCGCGAGTATGCGCACGACCTCGTCTACGACATCTGCCGCGAGGCGGTCAAGCAGCAGCGGCCGCTGCTCGACCTGCTGGCCGAGCACCCCGAGATCAACAAGCATCTCGATCGCGCCGCGTTGTCCAGGCTCTGCGACCCGTCCAACTATCTCGGCCAGTCGGGCCTGATGGTCGACCGCGTCCTCGCCACGCTGCGCTGAACCCGGCCCACTGCCGCCGGCCGACGCAGATCGGCGCAGTCTGCCCATGGCCCGCTCCAGGAGACACCCCATGAAGCCGCCCGAGCTGATCAAGCTTCTCCACGTCCAGGTCCTGCCACGCACAGATGACGGGAGTCGACCGGAGTTCCTTGATGAACTGGCGCAGCGATGTGCACCATCGCATCGCCCGCGGGTCTGCATCTGAATCCGCCAGGCGAGGCGCCGTTCGATGTCAATCGATTCGGAGTCAATTTGCATCCTGTTGCATGGCGTCTCGCTGCGACAACGGTCCCTTGTGGCATCCATCCGACTCCGCAAGTTTCGTCAGTTTTCCTGACATCGCGACTCACACACT
>NZ_JBFUGN010001140.1:0-1811 GCF_056402895.1 Rhizobacter sp. P3_B12
GGCGCGCGCCGATTGGGGCCTGGCCGCGCGCGGCGCGACGGTGGAGGCCGGCAGCCCGGCCTTCTCGTTCGGGCTGCGACAGCGCCACGAGCTGTGGGCCGCCACCGCCGGCGAGCTCTACGCGCAGGCCGCGGCCGCGCAGTGGGATCCGGCGACCGCGATCGACTGGGAGGCGCCGTTCGAGCTCGCCCCGGAGATCGAGGACGCCGTCGTGCAGGTGATGACCTACCTGGTCGAGAACGAGAACGCGGCGCTGCTGGTGCCGGCCCGGCACCTCGGGCAGATCCATCCGCACTACCGCGAGGTGCTGCAACTGCTGGCGCTGCAGTGCGCCGACGAGGCACGCCATGTCGAGGTGTTCACGCGCCGCGCCGGGCTGCGCGGGCGGCCGCCGGCCTTGTCGACCGCCGGCGGGCAGGCCTCGCTGCGCACCTTGTTCGACGCACCGGATTTCTCGACGGCCACCTTCCTGCTCTCGGTGCTCGGCGAAGGCAGCTTCGTGAACCTGCTGAACTTCCTGCACGAGCACGGGCCCGATCCGGTCACGCGCCAGGTCGCGCGGCTCGCGGCGCGCGACGAAGGCCGGCACGTGGCCTTCGGGATGGCGCACCTGGAGTACCGCCTCGCGGTCGAGCCCGACTACCAGGTGCGGCTGCGCAATGCGATCGAGCAGCGCTTCGATGCGCTGGCCAGCACGGCGGGGCTGAACGAGGAGGTGTTCGATGCGCTGGTGCTGCTGGCCGCGGGCGCGTTGACGCCGGACGCGGTGGCGCGCGGGCATGCGGCCGTGCAGCAACTCAAGCGCGAGATGGCGGCCGGCCGGCGTGCCCGGCTCAGCCGGCTGGGCTTCGAGCGCGGCGAGGCCGAGCGGCTGGCCGAGCTGCACACGCGCAACTTCATGTAGCCCCCGGACGCCTGGACATGATCGTCGGCACCGCAGGCCACATCGACCACGGCAAGACCACGCTGGTGCGCGCGCTCACCGGCGTCGACACCGACCGGCTGCCGCAGGAGAAGGCGCGCGGCATCTCGATCGAGCTCGGCTACGCCTTCCTCGACGTGCCCGGCGACGACGGCACGCCGCGCATCGGCTTCATCGACGTGCCCGGCCACGAGCGCCTGGTGCACACGATGCTGGCCGGCGCGACCGGCATCGACTTCGCGCTGCTGCTGGTCGCCGCCGACGATGGCGTGATGCCGCAGACGCGCGAGCACCTGGCGGTGCTGTCGCTGCTGGGCCTGTCGCGCGGCGCCGTCGTGATCACGAAGACCGATCGCGTCGATGCAGAGCGCCTTTCGCAGGTGCGCGACGACGTGGCCGCGCTGCTGGCCGGCACGCCGCTCGCCGCATCGCCGGTGCTCGCCGTCTCGGCCCCGACCGGCGAGGGCTTGCCGGCCTTGCGTGAGCTGCTGTTCGCCGCGGCCCGCAACACGCCGCCGCGCGACGGCGCGAGCGATGCCTTCCGCCTCGCGATCGACCGGGCGTTCACGCTCGACGGCGTCGGCACCGTGGCGACCGGCACCGTGCATGCAGGGCGCGTGCAGGTCGGCGACGAGCTGGCGCTCTGCCCCTCGCCCACCGGCCGCCACGCCCGCGTGCGCAGCCTGCACACGCAGAACCAGGCGGCGACGCAGGCGCATGCCGGCCAGCGCTGCGCGGTGGCGCTGGCCGGGGTCGACAAGCACGAGGTGGCGCGCGGCCAGTGGCTGGTGTCGGCCGGCGCGAGCGTGGCCACCGACCGGCTCGATGCGCTGCTGACGCTGTGGCACGGCGAGCCGCGCCCGCTGCGCTCGGGCACGCCGGTGCATGT
>NZ_JBFUGN010001141.1:0-1811 GCF_056402895.1 Rhizobacter sp. P3_B12
GCGCCGGCCGCGGCACCGGCCCTCAGCGCGGCGCGCGACGGCGTGCTGGCGCGCAGCGACCGGCTGCTGGTCTACGTTCCGCAGGGCGAGGACAGCTATGCGTCGATCGCGCAGCGTTTTCTCGGCAGCGCGGCGCGCGACTGGGAGGTGGCCGAGGCCAACCCCGGGGCACCGCAGGCGCGCAGCGGGCAGCCGGTGATCGTGCCGCTGAAGCCGCTGAACCCGATGGGCGTGCGCAGCGGCCAGTACCAGACGATCCCGATCCTGTGCTACCACCGCGTGGGCCAGGGCAACGGCAAGATGACGGTGTCGTCGTCGAGCTTCGAGCAGCAGCTCGACTGGCTGGCGGCGAACAACTTCAAGGTGATCCGCCTGAAGGACCTGATCGGCTTCCTCGAGGGCCGGCAGCCGCTGCCGCAGCGTTCGGTGGTGCTGACCTTCGACGACGGCTATGCGTCGTACTACCGCTATGCCTACCCGCTGCTGAAGAAGCACGGCTTCCCGGCCACGGTGTTCCTGTACACCGATTTCGTCGGTGCCGGCGATGCGCTCACCTGGCCGCAGATGCAGGAGATGACGGCCTCGGGCCTGGTCGACATCCAGTCGCACTCGAAGACCCACTCCAACCTGATCGAGCGGGCCGCAGGTGAAAACGATGCCGCCTATGCGAAGCGGATGGAGGCCGAGGCGAAGGTGCCGCGCGACGTGATCGAGAAGCGGCTGTCGAACGAGGTGCTGACGTATGCCTACCCGTTCGGCGACGTGAACGACGTGGTGCTGGAGGCGCTGGCGCGCAACCGCTACCGGCTGGCCGGCACGGTGACGCCGGGCGGCAACCCGGCCTGGGCGCAGCCGCTGATGCTGCGCCGGACCATGATCTACGGCAGCCACGACCTGGAGGCCTTCAAGTCCAAGTTGCAGACCCTGCGCAGCTTCACGCCCTCGTCATGACGCACTCATTCGCGGTTCGCTTCTTTGCGGTCAGATTCATCGCGTTGGCCGCCGTCACGGTGCTGCTGGCCGCCTGTGCCGGCGTGCCGACCGGCAACCCGACCGGCGGGACCGGCGCGGGCGCCAATTCGCGCAACGACCCGGTGTCCGAGTTCGAGGTGCGCCAGAGCGAGCTGGCGGTGTCTGCGGAGCGGCAGGGCAAGTGGAGCGAGGCGGTGCAGGCCTGGGAAGTGCTCGCGACGCTGCGGCCTGCGCAGTACCGCGAGCGCCTGGCCGAGGCGCGGCACCGGGCCGATGTGCTGGCGACCGAGCGGCTGCAGCGGGCGCGGGCCGAGCTGAAGAAGGGCGATCTGGATGCGGCGGAGCAGTCGTACCTGGGTGTGCTGGCGGTGCAGCCGGAGCAGGCCGAGGCCGCGGACGGGTTGCGCGGCATCGAGCGTGCGCGCAACAAGCGCGATTACCTGGGGCAGCCGTCGCGGCTGACGCTCACGCGCAAGCCGGGTGCGCGCATTGCGCCGAGCGAGCAGTCGATCGAGCTGGAGCACGCGTCGATGCTGGCGGGGCAGGGCGAATTCGACGAAGYGATCGGCATGCTGCAGAAGCGCCTGGACGCGTCGCCGCGCGATGCAGCGGTGCGTCGTGCGCTGGCCGACACGCTGCTGAAGAAGGCGCAGGCGTTGCAGGCCAGCGACCCGAAGGCGGCCCGCGATGCGCTTCAGCGCTGTCTGAAGCTGGAGCCGAAGAATGTTGCTGCCCTGGCCTTGTTGAAGAAGCTTCCGGCGGGCTGAGGTCTTCGGAGTTCGGAGCGGCAAAGGCGCRGGTGGGTAGGCTGTGGCTCGCCGGCCGGGTCGGTCATCGCC
>NZ_JBFUGN010001142.1:0-1811 GCF_056402895.1 Rhizobacter sp. P3_B12
GCGCCGGGGCGTTCATGGAACGCGGCTCTCGACGATCTTCATCGTCGAGCGGTCACCGCCGGCGAGCTGCACCTGCACCTCGGTCAGCGCTGAGCGCACGCCGCTCACCGTGACGCGCGCGACCTGCTCGCGCAGCAGCGCCTCGCGCGGCACCAGCTCGAGCGTCCACTGCTCGAGGCTGCCGCTGAACTGCGACGTGAAGTGGCGGTCGAGCAGCTCGCGGTTGCCGGTCAGCGTGCCGCGCACGGCTTCCACCAGCACCTGCGCCTCGGGGACGGTGTCGAGCGGCACGCTGCGGCTGCGGCTGCCCTGGCTCATCGTCAGCGTGTTGCCGGCCACGGCGAGGCGCTCGCGGCGCGGCTTCAGCGTCTCGCGCACGAAGGTGTCGGGGGCCGAGAAGCTGAGGCGGCCGGACGATTCGAGCGTGCGCGTCATGTCCTGCAGCGTGACCTGGCGCTGCTCGGTGAACGTGGCCTCGCCGGCTTTGACGCCGGCCAGCAGCTGCAACAGGCTGCCCAGGTCGGCGGGCGCAGCCACGGTGGCGGTGCACGCGAGCGCCAGCATCATCCAGACGAACCTGCGCAGGGGCTTCATGGTTTCCAGAAGTCGTAGAAATTGAACCAGTTCATCGGCTGTTCGCGGCACAGCGCTTCCAGCAGCGCCACGTAGCGGCGCTGCGCGTCGGCAATGGCGGCATCCTGCGCCTCGCGGCCGGGGGGGCGCTCGCTCAGGTCGGCCAGCGGCACGAAGCGCAGCTCGTAGCGGTTGCCGCCCAGGTACAAGCCCGTCATGAAGACGACCGGCCGGCGCAGCAGCGCGGCGAGCCGGAACGGGCCGTCGGAGAACGTGGCCTCGTCGCCGAGGAAGGGCAGGCGGTGGCTGACCGAGCGCGCCGATGCGGCACCGGGCAGGCTGCGGTCGCCGAGCAGGCCGGCGACGCCGCCGTCGTCGAGCCAATTGCGCAACTGCAGCATCGATTCGAGCTGGCCGAGCGCGATGATGTGCAGCGGCGTGTCCGGCGCGATCGCCTTCAGCGTGGCGTTGATCATCCGCGCATTGTCTTCGTACATCACCATCGCGACGCGCAGCCCGGCGCGCGACTGGCCGAGCGCGCGCATCACCTCGAAGCTGCCGAGGTGCGCGCCGATCAGCAGCGCGCCCTGGCCGCGCGCGAGCACCGCATCGAGGTGCTCGGTGCCTGCGATGCGGATGTCGAAGCCGTCGAAGCGCTGCTGCAGCAGGTAGACGCGGTCGAGCACGGTCGACGCGAACGCGTGCAGGTGGCACAGCCGCTCGCCGAACGTGGGCGCGCGGCCGAGCACGCGCCGCAGGTACTGTGCCGAGGCGCGAGGGGCGGCACCGCCGAACCAGAGGAAGTACAGCGCGATCGGGCCGAGCAGCAGCCGCGCGACCGGCCGGCCGAGCCCGACGGCCACGCGCCGCATCAGCGCCAGCGCCCACAGGTTGCTGCGCTCGCGCTGGGCGGTCCAGGGGCTGTCGGCGGGCGTCGTCATCGGGCCGTCGGCGACAGGTCGAAATGCCCGCTCGCGCAGCGCGTCGCCTGTCCGTCGACGACCTGGGCGACCTCGAAGCGCAACCGCGTCGACGCCGCATCGACCGCATCCCATTCGATGCGCAGCTCGGCATCGGGCCCGACAGTCGCGACGAACTTGACGGCGCCGACCTGCAGCGGATCGAGCGCGAGGCTGTGCGCGCGCACCGCCTCGACCACCTCGGCCAGCAGCAGCACGCCGGGCACGATCGGCCGGCCGGGGAAGTGCCCCGCGAAGGCCGGGTGCGTGGCCGGGATG
>NZ_JBFUGN010001143.1:0-1810 GCF_056402895.1 Rhizobacter sp. P3_B12
CCGCCGTGCTCCTCGTCGTCGGCACCGTCTGCCGCGCCGTCTTCGGCCTCTGGTTCGCACCGCCCGATGCGGCGCTGTCGGCCGGCGACTGGGCCGCCGCGCTGTGGCTGGGCGCGCGCTTCGACCTGCGCGTCGCGCTCGACAGCGTGCTGCTCGCCTGGCTGCTGGCCACGCTGCCGTGGGTCGGCCGCTGGCTGCGCCCGCCGCGCGCGCGCGCCTTCTGGTGGACGTACTGGATGCTCGCCGCCTTCGTGTGGGCGCTCGGCGTGGTGCTCGATGCCGGCCACTTCGCCTACCTCGCGCAGCGGCTGACGGCGGTCGTCATCTCGCTGGCGCGCGACATCGGCGAGGCCACCGGCATGGTCACGCAGACCTACCCGGTCGGGCGCATCGCGCTGGCGGTCATCGCCTGGCTGGTGCTGTGCCACTTCATCTTCGGCTGGCTGTGGCGCCTGGTGGTCGGCACCTCGGCGCACCCCGTGCCGCCCGCTCCGCGCAAGCGCTGGCAGGTGGGTGTGGCCGAGACGCTGGTGGTGCTGCTCGGCGTGCTCGGCATCCACGGCAAGTTCTCGCAGTACCCGCTGCGCTGGAGCGATTCGATCGAGCTGCAGAACGCGTTCGCGCAACAGCTGTCGCTGAACCCGCTGCACAACCTGTACGACACCTGGACCTTCCGCGCGCAAAGCCTGGGCGACGCGCAGATGCGCCCCGATGCCGATGCGATCCGCGCCTTCGTCGGCCTGCCGCCGCTGAAGCCGGGCGAGCCGATCTCGTTCCTGCGCACCGTGGCGCCGAAGCCCGAGCGGGCCGGCCAGCCGATGAACGTCGTGCTGGTGCTGCTGGAGAGCTTCGCGGCGCACAAGGTCGGCGCGATCGGCAGCCCGCTGGGCGCGACGCCCAGCTACGACGCGCTCGCGAGGGACGGCCTGCTGTTCACGCGCATGATGAGCGCGCACGGCCACACCGCGCGCGGCGTGTTCACCACCGTCACCGGCATGCCCGACGTCTCGGTCGAATCGACCGCGTCGCGCAACCCGGCGGCCACCAACCAGCAGTCGATCATCAACGAGTTCGCCGGCTACAAGAAGTTCTACTTCATCGGCGGCAGCACCTCGTGGGCCAACGTGCGTGGCGTGCTGACGGCCGCGATCGACGACGTCGACATCGTCGAGCAGACGCGCTTGAAATCGCCGGTGGTCGACGTGTGGGGCGTCTCCGACAAGAACCTCTTCCTGGAGGCGAACGAGATGTTCCGCGCGCAGAAGACGCCGTTCTTCGCGATGATCCAGACCAGCGGCAACCACCGGCCGTACACCATCCCCGACGAAGACCAGGCCGCGTTCCAGCCGCCGACGCCGACCGATGCGCAGCTGGAGGACAACGGCTTCATCTCGCTCGACGAGTACCGCGCGTTCGCCTACCTCGACTGGTGCATCGGCCGCTTCATGGCGGCGGCGAAGAGGGAGGCGTACTTCAAGAACACGATCTTCGCGTTCATCGGCGACCACGGCATCATCGGCGTGACCGGGCCGCACCTGCCGAAATCATGGCACGACCTCGCGATCACGCAGGGCCACACGCCATTCCTCGTGTACGCGCCCGGCCACGTGGCGTCGCGCCGCATCGACCACTGGGCGCAGCAGGTCGACGTGCTGCCGACGCTCGCGTCACTGGCCGGCATCGGCTACCGCAACACCACGCTCGGGCGCGACCTGCTCGACCCGCAGTTCGATGCGAGCCGCGTCGCCTTCGAGTTCCAGTTCACCGGGCCGCGCCAGCTCGGCGTGCTGGTCGGCACGCACATGCTGGT
>NZ_JBFUGN010001144.1:0-1798 GCF_056402895.1 Rhizobacter sp. P3_B12
GGTAGCAGGTCTCGAGGTAGTCGCAGTTGGTCGCGAGCTGCTCGATCGGGTAGCCGCGGTACAGCAGCTCGCCCTTGTCACCGTCGATGTAGGTGATGGTCGACTGGCAGGCCGCGGTCGACAGGAAGCCCGGGTCGTAGGTGAACTTGCCGGTCTGCGCATAGAGCTTGCGGATGTCGATGACGTCCGGGCCGATCGTGCCCTTGTAGACCGGCAGGTCCATCGCAGGGCTGCCATCGGAGAACGACAGGGTGGCTTTCACGTCGGATGGAGTCATGAGCATTCCTTCAAGCAGGGCAGGTTATGAGACTGAAAACACGCCTTCAGTGCCTGGCGCGCATCAGCTGCAGCACTTCGAGCACGTCGTCGCGCCGCAGGTCGCCATCGGGCTCCTTGCGGGCGAGCAACAGGTCCAGCAAATCGTTGTCGGACAGATCCATCAGCAGGGCCAGCCCCTCGGCCTGCCGGGTCGTCAACGCCGATTCATGACGCGCAAAGAACCGCTCGACGAACAGGTCGTTCTCGAGCAGGCCGCGCCGGCAACGCCAGCGCAGCTTGCTGAGGGCACGTTCGTCGAGCAGCGTGTCGGTCATGTCGAGTTCAGACGGCGCGGCGCACCATCAGTTCCTTGATCTTGCCGATCGCCTTGGTGGGGTTCAAGCCCTTCGGGCAGACGTCGACGCAGTTCATGATCGTGTGGCAGCGGAACAGGCGGTACGGATCCTCGAGGTTGTCGAGGCGGCCGCCGGTGTCCTGATCGCGGCTGTCGGCGATGAAGCGGTAGGCCTGCAGCAGCCCGGCGGGGCCGACGAACTTGTCGGGGTTCCACCAGAAGCTCGGGCAGCTCGTCGAGCAGCTCGCGCACAGGATGCACTCGTACAGCCCGTTCAGCTCCTCGCGCTCTTCCGGCGACTGCAGGCGCTCCTTCTCGGGCGGCGGCATGTCGTTGACGAGGTAGGGCTTGATCGAGTTGTACTGCGTGAAGAACTGCGTCATGTCGACGATCAGGTCACGCACCACCGGCAGGCCGGGCAGCGGCTTCAGCACGACGACGTCGGGCAGCGTGCGCATGTTGGTCAGGCACGCGAGGCCGTTCTTGCCGTTGATGTTCATTGCGTCCGAACCGCAGACGCCTTCGCGGCACGAGCGGCGGAAGCTGATGGTCGGGTCGACCGCCTTCAGCTTCATCAGCGCATCGAGCAGCATGCGCTCGCTGCCGTCGAGCTCGACCTCGAGGGTCTGCATGCGCGGCTTGGTGTCGGTATCCGGGTCGTACCGATAAATCTGAAATACACGCTTGGTCATGAAATGCTTTCGACGTTCTCGTGGCGATGGCTCAGAACGAGCGGACCTTCGGCGGGATGGATTCCGCTGTCAGCGGCGTCAGCTTGACGGGCTTGTAGTCGAGGCGGTTGCCCTCGCGGTACCACAGCGAGTGCTTCATCCACACCTTGTCGTTGCGGCCGTTCGGGAATTCCGGCGAATCGGCGTAGTCGTTGACGGTGTGCGCGCCGCGGCTCTCGTGGCGGGCGGCCGCCGAGATCATCGTGGCGAGCGCCGCCTCGATCAGGTTCTCGACCTCCAGCGCCTCGATGCGGGCGGTGTTGAACACCTTCGACTTGTCGGCCAGGTGGATGTTCTTCACGCGCTCGGCGATCGCCTTGACCTGCTCGACGCCTTCGTCCATCGTGGCCTGCGTGCGGAACACGCCGGCATGCTTCTGCATCGAGTTGCGCAGGTCGTTGGCCACGTCCTGCGCGTACTCGCCGCCGCTGCTCGCCTCGTACTTGTTCAGGCG
>NZ_JBFUGN010001145.1:0-1785 GCF_056402895.1 Rhizobacter sp. P3_B12
GCGTTCGGCCTCGCCGTAGCCGGCCACGAACCAGTCGTTCGAGATGCCGAGCGTCCAGTTCAGCGGGTGGTAGAGCTCGGAGAACAGCTTTGGCACCTCGCCGATCTGCACGCGGTTGCGCCACTCGGTGCCGTTGGCGTCCAGCCAGTGGCGGTTGTGGCTGATCTTCAGGTTGAAGCCGCTGCGCCCGGTGAAATCGGTGTTCAGGTCCAGCCCGACGCGGAAGTAGTGCGGCCCCCAGGGCTTGTCCTCCAGGTCGAAGACCAGCCCGTCGCCGCGGTCGGTCGACACCAGCTCGTAGTCGGCGCGCACGTAGTCGCCGCTGGCGGCCAGGCGCCGCGCGTCGCGCTCGGCCTTGGCCGCGTCGAAGGGCTGGCCGGCGGCCGATTCCATCTGCGCCGCGAAGCGCTTCGGGTTGGTCAGGCCGCTGCCCTCGAACTCGACGAAGGCGAGCGTCGCCTGCGGCGGGGCCTCGCGCGGGTGGCCGGCCTTCCATTGCGCGTACGCGGTCTCGTCGAGCGACAGCGCGGCCAGGCGCGCCGCGAGCTGGGCGGCCCCCTGCTCGCCGAGCGCGATCAGCTCGCGCGTCTTGTTGAAGTCGCCCGAGGTGATGTCGCCCAGCTGCGGCGAGATCAGCAGGTCGCGCCCGCCGAGCGAGGCCAGGCTGCGCTGCACGTTCTGCTCGGTCAGGATGTTGATCATCTGGCCGGTCAGGCCGCCCACCGAGCCGAGCGTCTTGCGCGGGGCCAGCGGCGTGCCGATGTTGACGGCGATCACGATGTCGGCGCCCATCGCGCGCGCCACGTCGACCGGCACGTTGTCGACCAGGCCGCCGTCGCCGAGGATGCGGTCGTCGATCTCGGTCGGCGGGAACACGCCTGGCACGCTCATGCTGGAGCGCAGCGCGAGCGCGAGGTCGCCCTGGCTCAGGATCACCGCGCGGCCGTCTTCCATGTCGGTGGCGACGGCGCGGAACGGGATCGGCAGCCGGTCGAAATCGCGCACCGAGCGCACCGGCAGCGTGTAGCGCCGCAGCAGCGTCTCGAGCCCGCGGCCCGACAGCGCACCGAGCGGCGCGCGCAGTTCGCCGTCGCGCATGCCGAACTCGATCAACGGCGAGATCTCGAAATCTTCTTCCTTGCGTCGCTGCGACAGCAGCTGGCGGTCGACGCGGTTCGCGAACACCGCATCCCAGTTGACCTTCAGCAGCTCGCGCTCCAGCGTGTCGGCGTCCATGCCGCTCGCGTACAGGCCGCCGATGATCGCGCCCATCGAGGTGCCGGCGATCACGTCGACCGGGATGCGCTGGCGCTCCAGAACCTTCAGCACGCCGACGTGCGACAGGCCGCGCGCGCCGCCGCCGGACAGCACGAGGCCGATGCGCGGGCGGGTGGGCTGCGGCGTGGGTGGCGGCGTGGGCGGTGACGTGTCGCTCTGCGCCAGCGCCGAGGCGCACAGCACGATCGCGAGCAGGCCCGGCCAGGCCCGCAGCCCTGCGGTTGGCATGCGCGCGCTCAACGCAGCGTCGCGAGGCTGCGCAGCATGCCGTCGACCGCCCGCTGCACCAGCGAGTAGTCCGACAGCGAGACCAGCAGGTCGGCCGTGCGCAGCCGCTCCAGCGCGCGCAGCGTCACCGAGTGCGTGCTGTCCGGCTGCTCGCCGGCGAACAGCAGCAACTGCCCGCTGTCGCTGCGCCACAGCAGCTGCAAGTGGCTCCAGCGGCCGAGCAGGAACATCCGGTAGTGGCGCCCGATCGCCATCGCGTTGACCCAGGCGGCCGCATCG
>NZ_JBFUGN010001146.1:0-1778 GCF_056402895.1 Rhizobacter sp. P3_B12
GCCCACAGCAGTTCCACGTTCCCGAGCCGCGCCTGCTCGATGCGCCGCCGCGCCTCGGCCAGCGACTCGTGCGACACGTCGAAGCTGGTGAAGCGTGCCAGCGGGCTGCGCCGCGCCAGCGTCACCGTCTGCGCGCCGACGCCGCAGCCCACCTCCAGCACGCGGCTGCCGGCCGGGAAATGCGTGTCGCCGTGCAGCAGGTCGACCAGCGTGCGGGCCTGGTCGGTCAGCCGGTCTTGTTCATGCGATTGATAGCCGTGGACATAGGACGAGGGGGAGGACATGGCGTGTGGAAACAGGAGTCGCGATGCCCGCAGTCTCCCGGCCCTCGGCCGAACGCGTCTTGAACGTTATTGCAGCCCCGCCGCCCGCCACGCCCCCGGCGTGAAGCCGTAGAGCCGCGCGAACACGCGTGTCATGTGGCTCTGGTCCGAGAACCCGCACTCGGCCGCCGCCTCGGCCAGCGGCAGCCCGCGGCGGATCGATCCGCGCGCCCGTTCGGCCCGCTGCTGCTGCAACCACGCGTGCGGCGGCAGCCCGCAAGCCTTCTCGAAGCGCCGCAGCAGCTGGTACTTGCTGGCACCCACCATCGCGGCCAGTTCGCCCAGCGTCGGCGGGTTCTGCAGGTCGTCGGCCAATCGCTCGCGCACGCGCGCGAGGTCGCCGCCGACCTCGCGCGGCAGCACGCGGCTGCCGTGCCGCGCGACCAGTTCGCCGCACACCCGCACCAGCGCCTCTTCGCAGCCCAGCGCCTGCATGCGCCCCTGCYCCCACGCATCGAGCCGGGCGAACAGTTGCAGCAGCCCGGCGCGCAGCGGTGCGTCGGCGATCACCGGCCGCGTCACCGCGAAGTCCTCGCCCAGGCCCGAAACACGCAGCAGCGCCGCCGGGGACAGGTACACCATGCGCCAGCGCCGCGCCGGCCCGCCCAGCGGCCTGCCGTCGTGCACCTCGCCGGGGTTGGTGGTGATCACATCCCCCGCCTGTGCATCCACCTGCCCACGCCCGCTGGCCGAGCGCTGCGCGCCCTGCTGCATCAGGCCGAACCCGTAGGTCGCGTGCCAGTGGCGGGCATAGTGGCGGTCGCTGTCCATCGCCGTGCCGTGCACGTCCTCCCAGGGCGAGCCGGTGACGCGCGATGTCGAGGAGGAAGCCATCGGCCGATTGTGCGGCAGCCCCATGTTTCAATCATGAACGGCGCGCCCGGACACGACATACCGCGTTAACGCCCGGCGCCTCCAATTCGTGCCGCGGGCCGCGCAACGACGGCCCCGACCACAGGAGACGACACACCATGCAAGCCATCCTCCGGGCCACCACCCTGGCCGCGACCCTCTGCTTCGCGGCCTTCGGCGCCCAGGCCGTCACGCTGAAGATCTCGTGCGGGGCCGTCGGGCTCGAGTTCCAGCTCTGCAAGGAGGAGTCCGACGCCTGGGCCCGGAAGACCGGCAACGAGGTGCAGGTCATCAACGCGCCCAACGACTCGAACGAGCGCCTCGCGCTGTACCAGCAGATCCTCGGCAGCGGCTCCGACAAGATCGACATCTACCAGATCGACGTCGTCTGGCCCGGCCTGCTCGCCAGCCACCTGATCGACCTGAAACCCTACACCCAGGGCGCCGAGAAGGAACACTTCCCGGCCATCATCGTCAACAACACCGTCGGCGACAAACTGGTCGCGATGCCGTGGTTCACCGACGCCGGCCTGCTGTTCTACCGCAAGGACCTGCTCGAGAAATACAAGGTCGCGCCGCCCACCACCTGGGACGCACTCGCCG
>NZ_JBFUGN010001147.1:0-1776 GCF_056402895.1 Rhizobacter sp. P3_B12
GCGCGGCGCGAGGCCGTCGATCTGCATCGCCAGCAGCGCCTGCTCGGGCTGGAGTGCCATCGCCCGCGTCAGCGTCACGCGGTCGAACTGCTGGCCGAAATCGAACTCGGGGGGAATGGAAAATTCGGTCATGGGCTGCGGGCCATTGTCGTTCAGCCGGCGGGTGCATCCATGCGATGCTCGCGCCCCATGCAAAGACGCCTTTTCATCGCCGCGGCGGCCTGCGGGGCTGCGCCGGCCACGGTTTCGTCTGCAGTGTCGTCACCGGAATCGCCGCTCGCCACGGTGCATCCCCGACCCCTCGTTTTCCCGGCCGATTTCGGCGCCCATCCCGCGACGCGCACCGAGTGGTGGTACGTCACCGGCTGGCTGCAGGCACAGGCCGATGCGCAGCCGCTCGGTTTCCAGGTCACGTTCTTCCGCTCGGCCACTGGGCTGGCCGCGTCGCCGAGCCGCTTCGGCGCACAGCAGCTGGTGTTCGCGCACGCGGTGCTCGGCGACGTGGCCGGCCAGCGGCAGCGGCACGACCAGCGCATCGCACGCGCCGGCTTCGGCATCGCCGACAGCGCCGAGGGCGACACCCGCGTGCTGCTGCGCGACTGGTTCCTGCGCCGCGAGGGCAGCGCCGGCGCGAGCCGCTACACCACCCGCGTCGCGAGCGACACCGGCGGCTTCGCGTTCGAGCTGTCGTTCGAGGCCACGCAGCCGGTGCTGCTGCAGGGCGAGGCGGGCTGGTCGCGCAAGGGGCCGAAGCCGCACGAGGCGAGCCAGTACTACAGCCAGCCGCAGCTGCGCGCCGTCGGCACGCTGACGCTGGACGGCCGCGCACGCGCGGTGCAGGGCCGCGCCTGGTTCGACCATGAATGGAGCGACCACGCACTGCCCGATGAAGCGGTCGGCTGGGACTGGATCGGCATGAACCTGGACGACGGCAGCGCGCTGATGGCGGTGCGGCAGCGGCGCGCCGACGGCACGCCGTACTACGCCGGCGGCAGCTTCCGCGCGCCGGGCGGTGCGGTGCGCAACTTCGGGCCCGACGAAGTGCGCTTCGTGCCGGGCCGCCGCTGGAGCAGCCCGCTGTCGCACGCGAGCTACCCGGTCGAATGGGTGGTCGAGACGCCGGCGGGCCGCCATCGGGTTCGCGCGCTGTTCGATGCACAGGAACTCGACAGCCGCGCCAGCACCGGCGGCTTCTACTGGGAGGGGCTCAGCGAGCTGGTGGACGCGTCCGGCCGCAGGGTCGGACTCGGCTACCTCGAGATGACCGGCTATGCCGGCCGGCTGCGCATTTAAAGCTTCTGCGCCTGCATGAAGTCGTCGAACGCGGCTTCGGCGAAGCGGAACCACAGCACCTGGTCGGCGCGGAACTTGGTGTAGTCCTCGTAGACCTTCTTCCAAGCCGGGTTCTTGCCCGACAGCTCGCTGTAGTAGTCCATCGACACCTTGAAGCAGGCTTCCATCACGTCCTTCGGGAAGCGGTGCAGCTTGGTGCCGGCACCGACCAGCTGCTTCAGCGCGCCCGGGTTGCGGGCGTCGTACTTGGCCTGCATGTCGACGTGCGCGTGCGACGACGCGGCTTCGACGATGGCCTTGTACTCCGGCGTCAGCGCGTCATAGGCCTTGGTGTTGATGAACAGGTCGACCTGCGGGCCGCCTTCCCACCAACCGGGGTAGTAGTAGTGCGGCGCGACCTTGTTGAAGCCGAGCTTCTGGTCGTCGTACGGGCCGACCCATTCGGCGGCGTCGATCGTGCCCTTCTCGAGCGCGGGGTAGATG
>NZ_JBFUGN010001148.1:0-1776 GCF_056402895.1 Rhizobacter sp. P3_B12
GTGTAGCCGTAGGCCACGGTGTGCGTCAGTTGCGCGACGTTGCTGCCGGTGCTGGCCTCGACGCGCTGCACGTCGCTGACCACCGCGCCCTGGTCGTCGTAGCCGTACTGCGCCGAGCCACCCGGGTAGCTGCTGCTGGTGAGCTTGCCCGCGCCGTAGCTGAAGCCCGCGCCGGTCTGGCTGTAGGCGAGCGTCACCGTCTCGCTCGGCTGGCCGGCCTGCGTGTAGGTAGCTCCCGTCAGCCGATCACTCGCGTCGTAGTCGTAGGTCGTCAGCACGCCSCGGCTGTCGGTGCGGGTCTTCAGGTTGCGGGCCGCGTCGTAGGTCAGGCTCTCATTGCCGGTGTCCGGGCTGATCACCTGCGTCGCATCACCCAGGCCGTTGCGCGGGTACTGCGTCGCGAGGTTCCTCGGGTCGGTCACCTGGGTCGTGCGRTCCCCGCCGTCGTACTCGAAGCGCGTCGTGCCRTTCTTCGGGTCGGTCGTGTCCTTCACCCGCTCCAGCGCGTCATACGTCAGCCGCGTCTGCAGGTTCAGCGTGCCCGCGCCTTGCRTGATCTTCGTGCGGTTGCCCTGCGCGTCGTRCTCGTAGCGCTCCAGSGGCAGTGGTGAGGCCGGCARCGGCGGGAAGGCYTGTGTTGCCGGCGCCACATCCGTCACGCCGGCCTGCTGCACACGYCCGAGCRCATCCATCAACGCGTTCAGGCTCTGCTGCAACTCGCCSRSYGGRTCYTTCACCCGCTGGTCGACYCGGTTGCCGGCGTTGTCCAGCACRTACTCGATGCGGTTGCCCCTCTTGTCCGYCACCGCCACCACCCGGCGGGCGTCGTCGTACTCGTAGCCCACCCAGCTGYCGTCGGGCAGCGTCACCTTCGTGAGCTGGCCGGCGGCGTCGTACGCGTAGSCCGTCGTCTGCACGCCCACCGTGCGGCTCAGCATGCGCTGGCGCAGGTCGTAGGTGTAGGTCGTSAYGACRCCGGTCGGGCCGGTGCTCYGCAGCACCTGGCCGGACCTSGCGTACTTCGTGAAGGTGGTCGTCTCGCCGGTCGGCAGCGTGATGCTCTTCAGATCGCCCCGGGTGTGGTCCTCGTTGGTGTCGAGGTGGTAGCTGSTGACCGTCGTGTCGTTGGCGTCGCTGCGCGAGCCCTTGGCCGTGAGCACCCGGCCGTCCGCGTCATAGGTCCAGCTCTGGACCTCGTTCGCCACCGCGGTGTTGAACAGCGACGGCACCGCCGGYGTCACCGGCTTGCCCGGCAGGCCKGCCGCCGGCGGCGTGAAGGCCGCSGTGTAGCGCGCCACGCCCTGGGTGATGCGCACCTCGTCGACCGCGCCGTTCAGGTRCCACACGCCCTGGCCCGTGTCCGGCGTGCGSCCGATGTTCACCGGCGTGCTCGATGGGTAGATCGCCCCGTTGATCGCCACCGGCGCGCTCGGCACGCCRTTCAGGAAGATCCGCAGCGCCGTGCCCTGGCGCACCACCGCRAYGTGGGCCCAGGTGTTCAGCGGGATCTGGTTCGCATGCCAGAGGCTKCCGGCATCGCTCGACCCGTCCTGCGACCAGCGCGTGGCCACCGAGCCGTTGGGGCCGGTCAGGATGTCGAAGCCCCGCGCCCCACCGTTGCCGTAGTTGCTCAGCAGCGTCGCGAAGTTGCCGTAGGCGTTCAGCCGCACCCAGGCTTCCACGGTGAAGTCATTCGCGCCCAGGTCCAGCGCCGCGCTCGGGGCGGTCACGTAGCTGCCCTGGTTGCCATCCAGCGCCAGGCCGCCACTGCCATAG
>NZ_JBFUGN010001149.1:0-1773 GCF_056402895.1 Rhizobacter sp. P3_B12
GCTCAACATGGAATTGACGCAGGCCCTGCAGGATTGCAAACGAGCGGTGGACCTGGACGAGGGGTCGGCGGCATATCGCGACAGCCTTGGCTGGACCTACTTGCGCGTGGGGGATGCGGCAAAGGCCACGGAGGCCTTCGATGGCGCGATCAAGGTGAAGGCGCTGCCCTTTTCGCTGTACGGGCGAGGTCTGGCGAAGCTGCGTCTGAACGACAGCTCCGCCGGACAGCAGGATCTGGCAGCGGCCCGCAAGCTGAAACCCTCGATCGACAAGGACGCGCGTACGGAGGGGTTCGATTTCGTGGACGACGTGGCGCCGCCTGAGCTCCAGCAGGCACTCTAGGCTGCGGCGACGGACTCCGCCACGAAGGCGGCGTAGGTGCGCAGCGGGCGTCCGAGGATCGCCTGCAGGCGATCCACCGCGCCGTCTTCGCCCCGCATGCCGTACTTCTGGATGCCGGCCATCATCAGGCGCATGTCATAGGCCAGCCAGGCCGGGCTGAACGACGCCATCTGCCCTTCGAAGGCAGCCACGTCGTCGCCGCCGTAGGCGATTTCGCGACCGAGGGCGGAGCTCCAGGCCTTTGCCGCGGAAGTGCCCGTCAGCGCTTGCGGGCCGACCAGGTCCAGCGTCATTCGCGGCAGCGGTGCAGGTGCCCTGTCGCGGCGCAACAGCTCGGCGACGGCGAGGTCGGCGATGTCGCGCGCATCGATCATCGAGACGCCGGCCGAGCCGATCGGCATCGGGTAGACGCCGTAGCCCTCGATCACCTGCCGGACCGTGCCTTCGTTCTGCATGAAGTAGGCCGGACGCAGGATGGTCGCCGGCATGTCGAGGCTGTCGATCATGCGCTCGACCGTGTACTTGCTCGTGAAGTGGGGCACGTTCGTGTACTGGTCGGCGTGGATCACCGACAGGTAGACGACGCGCTCGATGCCGGCCTCGCGCGCCAGGTTCAGCGCGATGAGGGCTTGCGTCACCTCATCGGGCGTCACGGCGTTCAGCAGGAACAGCGTTCGCACCGACGACAGCGCGGCGCGCATCGAGGGCACGTCGGTCAGGTCGCCGACCACTTCGGTGACGCCTGCGGGGAAGCTGCGCTTGCCCGGCTGGCGAACGAGGGCCTTGACGCTGGCGCCGGCGTCGGCCAGGCGTTGAACGATGAGGGAACCAATGGTGCCGGTGGCACCGGTGACGAGGATGCTCATGTGAATCTCCAGTGAATGATGGATCGGATGGTTCAGAGGGATCAGCGGGAAAACTCCGCCACGACCTTGCCGGTGCGCGAGGCGGTGCGATTGCGTTCGATGGCCGCCGGGATGTCCTTGAAGCCGACCACCTCGCTGACCGGCGACTTCAGCGTGCCGGCCGCGACATCGGCCGCCAGCGTTTCCAGCAGCGCGGTGTCCGCCTTGTTCATGAACCACAGGCCGCGGCGGCCCGCCGGCGTGCGCGCCAGGATGTCGGGGGACGAGGTGCCGACGATCGCGCCGGTCGGCGTCAGGACCTGCCATGAGCGATCGAGGACTTCACCTCCGACGTAGTCGAGCACCAGGTCGATGTCCCGGGCGATGTCCTCGAAGCGCTGGGTCTGGTGGTCGATGACGTGGTCCGCGCCGAGACCGCGCACGTACTTCACGTGGGCCGTGGCAGCGGTCGCGAAGACCTCGGCGCCCGCCCGCTTCGCGTACTGCACGGCATGGCCGCCGAGCCCACCCGCCGCGCCGTGGATCAGGATCCGCTGGCCGGGGAGGATGGGGCCGGCGAGATGC
>NZ_JBFUGN010001150.1:0-1772 GCF_056402895.1 Rhizobacter sp. P3_B12
CGCGCGCCCAGCGGGCGCAGCAGGCCTCGGCGATGTTGAAATCCGCCGGCACCTGCCAGCGGAAGGAGGAATGCAGGTCGGTGTAGGAATCGGCTTCGCGCATGGGCGCGAAGCTTATGACGCTAGGCGCCGAAGCGCGCGAGGGCTTCCCCGGTGATCCGGCAGATGCGCCAGTCGGGCAGCACCGTCGCGCCCATGCGCTCGTAGAAGCGGATGGCRTTCTCGTTCCAGTCGAGCACGCTCCATTCGAAGCGGCCGTAGCCGCGATCGACCGCCATCCGCGCCAGCCGCGTCAGCATGGCCTCGCCGACGCCCTCGCCGCGGTGCGCGGGCTGCACGTACAGGTCTTCGAGGTAGAGCCCCGGCTGCGCGAGGAAGGTGGAGAAATTGGTGAAGAACAGCGCGAAGGCGATCACCTCGCCGCCGGCCTCGGCGACCATCGCCTCGGCGACGGCCTTTTCGCCGAACAGGTTGGGCCGCAGCTTCTCGGGCGTGACCTGCAGCAGGTGGGTCAGTTTCTCGAACTCGGCGAGTTCGCGGATCAGGCCGACGATCGGCACGACATCGCGCAGTTCGGCGGCGCGCAGCGCGTAGGCGGGGTTGCCGTCGAGCGGCATCGGGAAGGAGGGCATCCGCCGATTGTCTCTCAGCCTCGTTCCTCAGCCCCCGCCCTTCAACCCCCCAGGATCAGGCGGCCAGCCGTTCCCAGGCGGCGGCCGGCGTGGCACGCGCCGGCTGCGGCCAGATCACGCAGACGGTGCGCGGGGGCATCAGGTGCTGGCGGAAGAACGCGACGGCGCGCGCAGGGTGCGCCACCGGCAGCACCGCGCGGATGGCCGGCTCGTCGGCCGCGGYGTCCAGCACCGCCTGCGAGCCGGTCGAGCCCGAGCCCATCACGCCGATGCGCCCCGGCGGGTGGCCGCGGTCCAGCAGGTAGTCGACGGCGCCGAGCACGTCGTCGCGCTCGCGCTGCCCGGAGCCGCCACGCCGCTGGATCACCAGCACCGACAGGCCTTGCGTGCGCAGGGCCTGCGTCAGCCCGTGGTGACGCCGGCCGTCACGACCACCGACCAGGACCACCGCGGCGCGTCCGCCCGGCACCGGCAGGTACTCGGCACGGACCCACGCCCGGCCACCACGGGCCGCGAAACCCACCGTGTCGAGCACCGATCCGGCGCGCGCCGGCGGCTTCGGCCGCACCCTCGCGCGGCGGTACGCCGCTGCCAGGCCACTCGCGGCGCAGGCGATGGCGCATCCCGATGCGATGAGCAGCCATGGCGAGCTGAAGTCCATGATGAAAGAATCCCCCTGAGCGAAACCCAGTGTCCGAATCCACGCTCTCGCCGTCCTTCAATGTCCTGAAGCTGGCCTGAATCGTTCTGAAAGTCGGTGTCATCGCGTAAATTCGCCGCCTTGGAGGATCCCTTTTGCCTGACCACTACCGCTTCGGACACGTCGCGCTGAATCCGGCCACCCGCCAGTTGCTGATCGACGGCCAGCCGGCGCTGCTGGGCGCGCGCGCCTTCGACCTGCTGCAGGCGCTGGTCGAGCGCAGCGACCGGCTGGTGTCCAAGGGCGAACTGCTGGACCTCGTCTGGCCCGGCCTCGTGGTCGAGGAGAACAACCTGCAGGTGCACGTCTCGGCGCTGCGCAAGCTGCTGGGCGCCCGCGCGATCGCGACCGTGCCCGGGCGCGGCTACCGGTTCACGATGGCAGCGCAGGCCGCCGCCCCGTCACCGGCCCCGGCCCCCGCCCTCGCGGTGAGCCCGCCG
>NZ_JBFUGN010001151.1:0-1771 GCF_056402895.1 Rhizobacter sp. P3_B12
CGGCGGCTTCGCTTGGAAGCTCTCTCCTGGCGGCGCGAGTTTAGCTCGGAAAGAGAGGGCGTCGCCTGCGCGGCGACCGATCGTCGATCTCTAAGGCGATGCAGAGCCTTTGGTAAGGCAACTTTGCATTACGATGACGACCTACCGAGCGATTTGAGGTACCGCCATGAGCACATTGACCGTCACAACCCGAGGCCAGGTGACGTTTCGGAAAGAGGTTCTGCAGCATCTGGGCATCCAGCCCGGCGAGAAGATCGAGGTGGACTTGCTGCCCGATGGCCGGATCGAATTGAAGGCGGCACGGCCGACGGGATCCATCGAAGGCTTTCTCGGATTGCTCGCAGGCAAGACCCGCAAAGTGGCCACGATCGACGAGATCAATCAGGCCGCAGCCGCTGGCTGGTCCGGCAAGAAATGAGGATCGGCGTCGACACGAACGTTCTGGTGCGGGGCGTCGTTCGCGATGACCTGAAACAGGCGCGTATTGCCGACAAGGTGCTGACCGAAGCATCGCTGATCGCGGTGTCGCTGCCGTGCCTTTGCGAGTTCGTCTGGGTGCTGCGCAAGGTCTATCGCTTCGACGACGCCTCGATCGCCTCGGCCATCCGGGCACTGGTGGCCACAGAGAAGGTGGCGGTGAACCGGCCTGCCGTCGAGGCAGGTCTTGCAGTTCTGGAGGCCGGCGGCGATTTCGCGGACGGCATCATGGCCTACGAGGGCAGTTGGTTGGGTGCGGAAACCTTCGTGTCGTTCGACAAGCAAGCGGTGTCGTTGCTCGCCCGACAAGGGCACACCGTGCAGTTGCTCTGATTCACGCGAGAAGCTTGGCGCCATCCACTTTGGCCGCCTTCTTGTCGAAGGTCCACAGCGGCTCCTCACCGGCCTGCGCGGCCAGGGCAGCAACTGCGACAGGGTGCTGATGAAGTCGGGCTTGGCGACCTGGAAGTTCGATCGCAGCACCCACTCCAACTCCAGCGCGACGGTGACCGGCACGAACAGCGGGCGCCCTTCGCGCGCGCACTCGTCCAGCAACTTCATGACGATGGCGAATTGCGAGTCTTCGTCCTGGATGAGGTAGCGGATCAGGACGTTGGTGTCGATCGCGGCCATCAGCGCCAGGGGTTCATGTCGTCGATGCTGACCCGCTTGCCCTTCGGCGCCTTCAGCATGCCGGCCATGTCGCGCAGCGAACGCGTCTTGGCGCGCACGATGAGACTGCCGTCGGGCATCAGGTGCCACACGAGCCGCGTGCCGGCGACGGCCCCGAGTCGCTCGCGGATCTCGGCCGGAACCGTGGTCTGGCCCTTGGAGGTGATGGTGGATTCCGTCACGGGGACTCCTTACAAGTCTTCGCAGTGTAAGGCTGGCGAGCCGGGCAAGGCAGATGCTGATTTCGCGAGTCTGCCTTCGGTGCTGGGGCACATGAAGGCGGGCGCTGCTGACCGTCACAAGCCGAGGCCGGGTCACGTGGTGCGCGAGTTCGGCGGAACGATTTCACGTGCCGTGGTACTCATCCGCATGGTCAATCACACGTGAACATGAAATCAGCATCAAACAGGCATCTCATCGTGTCCGGCAAGCATTTTCTCGGAAATCATGGTGATGTCAATCATATTGAAAAAAGCAACGTGCCCGCTCAAGGTAAGGGTCGATTTTTCGAGAAGGTGGAGTTCTCGGTGGCACCTCATTTGATGGGTGTCAGTCCTGATCGAATGAAATTCGATTTTTCTTCATGGAGTGCCAATTCTCAGAAAGGCACTTTGGTCATGAT
>NZ_JBFUGN010001152.1:0-1760 GCF_056402895.1 Rhizobacter sp. P3_B12
GGCCACGATCGTGGCCATCCTCGCGCTGATGGTGCTGCCGCTGCCGACCTTCCTGATCGACGGCCTGCTGGCGGTGAACCTCACCATCAGCACGCTGCTGCTGATGGTGACGATGTACATCCCGAGCGCGGTCTCGCTGACCTCGTTCCCGGCGCTGCTGCTGTTCACGACGCTGTTCCGGCTGTCGCTGAACATCTCGTCGACCAAGCTGATCCTGCTGCACGCCGACGCCGGCCACATCATCGAGTCGTTCGGCAACCTGGTGGTGGGCGGCAACCTGGTGGTCGGGATCGTGGTGTTCCTGATCATCACGGTGGTGCAGTTCATCGTGATCGCGAAGGGCTCGGAGCGGGTTGCCGAGGTCGGCGCGCGCTTCACGCTGGATGCGATGCCGGGCAAGCAGATGAGCATCGACGCCGACCTGCGCGCCGGCCACCTGACGGCCGACGAGGCGCGCCACCGCCGCGCCGCGCTCGCGATGGAAAGCCAGCTGCACGGCGGCATGGACGGCGCGATGAAGTTCGTGAAGGGCGATGCGATCGCCGCGCTGATCATCACGGTGATCAACATCCTGGCCGGCATCGTGATCGGCATCACCTACCACGGCATGCCGGCCGCCGAGGCGGCGAACCGCTTCGCGATCCTGTCGATCGGCGACGCGATGGTGTCGCAGATCCCGTCGCTGCTGATCTGCGTGGCCGCCGGCGTGATGATCACCCGCGTGGCCGACGAGCACGCACCGAAGCCGAAGTCGCTCGGCGAGGAGATCACCTTCCAGCTGACGCGCAGCCCGCGCGCGCTGTACCTGGCCGCGGGCTTCCTGTGCGGCTTCGCGCTGGTGCCGGGCTTCCCGTGGTACGTGTTCCTGCTGCTGGCCGGCGCGCTGGTGATGCTGGGCCGCAAGCTGCAGGGCCAGACCAAGGGTGCGGGCTCGGGGCACGAGGGCGAGGCCGATGCGCTGAAGGGCCTGCAGCGCGAAGGCGCGAAAGCGCGCAAGGGCGAGATCCAGGCGATCGAGGACAAGGCGAGCGCGTTCACCGCGCCGCTGGCGGTGACGATGTCGCCGGCGCTGGCCGCCTCGCTGCGGCCCGACCTGCTGAACGCCGCGTTCGAGCGCGAGCGCCTGGGCCTGCAGGAGCAGCTGGGCCTGCCGTTCCCCGGCATCCGGCTGTGGACGCGGGCGAGCCATGCCGAGAACGAGTACGAGCTGCTGCTGCACGACGTGCCGCACGGCAGCGGCCAGGTGGTGATCGGCCCGAAGCCGGACGGCGAGCCGTCCAACGAGGAGGTGATCGCGAAGCACGCGGTGCAGTCGCTGCACGAGCAGGCGCATCAGTTCCTGGGCATCCAGGAAGTGCAGTGGGTGCTGGAGCGGGTCGGCGCGGACTACCCGGGCCTGGTGGCCGAGATGCAGAAGGTGGTCACGGTGCAGCGCATCGCCGAGGTGCTGCGCCGGCTGCTGGAAGAGCAGCTGCCGATCCGCAACATGCGGGCGATCTGCGAGAGCCTGATCAACTGGGGCCCGAAGGAGAAGGACGCGCTGATGCTCACCGAGTACGTGCGCGGCGACCTCGGGCGCTGGCTCAGCCACCGCGCGACGCAGGGCAGCGGCTCGCTGTCGGCGGTGCTGCTGGAGCCGGCGGTCGAGAAGATGATCCGCGACGCGATCAAGCCGACGCCGGCCGGCAACTACCTGGCGCTGGCGCCGGACGCGGTCGCTGCGATCGCGCGGCGCGTGAAGGACCTGGCGGGGCTGACGC
>NZ_JBFUGN010001153.1:0-1759 GCF_056402895.1 Rhizobacter sp. P3_B12
TGGTGACGCAGGACACCTCGCTGCTGCACCGCTCGGTGCGCGACAACATCCTGTACGGCCGGCCCGATGCCGATGACCTGCAGATGGTGGCGGCCGCAAAGCGTGCCGAGGCGCACGAGTTCATCCAGGGGCTGACCGACCCGAAGGGGCGCCAGGCCTACGACGCGCATGTCGGCGAGCGCGGTGTGAAGCTCTCCGGCGGCCAGCGCCAGCGCATCGCGATCGCCCGCGTGATGCTGAAGGATGCGCCGGTGCTGCTGCTCGATGAAGCCACCAGCGCGCTCGACTCCGAGGTCGAGGCGGCGATCCAGGCCAGCCTGTACCGGCTGATGGAAGGCAAGACGGTGGTCGCGATCGCGCACCGGCTGTCGACGATCGCGGCGATGGACCGGTTGATCGTGCTCGACAAGGGGCGCATCGTCGAGGAGGGCGACCACCGCAGCCTGCTGGCGCAGGGCGGGCTGTATGCGCGCCTGTGGGCGCATCAGAGCGGGGGGTTCCTGGGGGAGGAGGCGGAGGACGTGCCGGAGACGATGTCTGCCTAGACAACGCTGCTAGAAGCCAATCTCCGAGAAGGCATCGGAAATCACGAGGGATCGCAGTTCCGCTGCGAGGTTCTCCTTCCCCGACTCGTCGAAATCCGGGGAATTGCAGACGTTGAGCTGTGCAGGCATCTGGCCGACCGCAAGGCTTTTCAGATAAGGGGCGACCTGCCCATCATCGCGAATTTCCAGGCCAACCCATGTCGTTTGCGGTGCTCGGCCATCCGCCGGCCTGGATTGCTTGAAGGGCTTGGGCGCCACCGCATAGCGGAGTTTCGCGTCGACGGCAACGGCCTGCAGCGCCGAACCTCCGCCATACCCGTTCAGGATGTCGGCGACGCGCTTGAACAAGTCCTGCTGACGCGCCACCTGTCGGTCGTGCTTTTGCTGGCGGCTCGTGAGAAGCCCGTGACGGACCAAGCCATCTTTCAGCGAGGCGCGGCACTGACTCATTCGCCGGCCGATGCTTGCCGGGGCGTTCAACGGAGTGTGGTGCAGGAGGCTGTAGCCCTGGACCCGTTGCCTGAGTCGGTTCATTGTGAGATCACCAGGTTGAAAGACTCCCTGAGTGGCCGGCATCTGCTCAATCGTTCCGCTTCTTCACCCGCACCGGCACCGTCGCATTGCAGACATTGATGTGCCGCGGGCTGTGCACGAACCAGTCCTCGCGCCGCACCCGCCGGGCGTCGAGCAGGGCACGCCAGGTCGCGGTGTCGGTGCGCATCACCTCGATCGCCGGCCGTTCGGCATCGGGCATGTCGGCCAGCAGCCGCACGCGGCGGATGCCGCCGCGCTGGTCGGGCTGCGCGTAGAAGCCCATCTCCGCGGTACCGCGCCGCAGCGAGGCCAGCTCCTGGATCCCCTGCAGCACCCGCCCGACCAGCGTGATGTTGAGGTCCAGCCCGCGCGGCGCCTGGCCGATCACCGCGTACAGCTCGCTGCCGTTGCTGCTGTCGACCGCCATGTCGCGGCCCGCGCCGACCATGCCGTAGCAGTGCGCCAGCCACGCCCGGCCGCCGCGCGGATCGGCCGCCACCGGCAGGCCGTCGACGAAGCCGGTCACCGGCGCCCAGCCGTCGATGTCGGGCAGGCGCGTCAGCGGCAGGCCCTTCAGCGGCACCGAGAACTCGGCCGGCAGCTGGCGTTGCGCGCTGCCCAGCGGCCGGGCCTTGTCGGCCGACTCGGCATCCGGGTCGCCCCATTGCGCGACGTAGTTG
>NZ_JBFUGN010001154.1:0-1757 GCF_056402895.1 Rhizobacter sp. P3_B12
GTCGACAAGGAGTACGGCAAGGACTGGTGGTTCAAGGTCTGGGGCCCGGACAAGCTGGCCGCCGACGGCATCGGCAAGAGCAGCGACTGGGTGCTGAAGGCCGGCGAGAAGTGGCACGGCTTCGGCAACCTCGCGAGCGGCTTCAACCTGCTCGATCCGATCAAGTGCACGCTGATCACGCCGGGGCTCGATGTCTCGGGCAAGTTCGCGAAGACCGGCATCCCGGCGTCGATCGTCACCAAGTTCCTGGCCGAGCACGGCGTGGTGGTCGAGAAGACGGGGCTGTACTCGTTCTTCATCATGTTCACGATCGGCATCACGAAGGGCCGCTGGAACACGCTGCTGACCGCGCTGCAGCAGTTCAAGGACGACTACGACCGCAATGCGCCGCTGTGGCGCGTGCTGCCGGAGTTCGTGGCCAAGCAGCCGCGCTACGAGCGCATGGGGCTGCAGGACCTGAGCCAGGCCATCCATGAGATGTACGCCAAGGGCGACATCGCACGCCTGACCACCGAGATGTATTTGTCCGACCTGCAGCCGGCGATGAAGCCCACCGATGCGTTCGCGCGCATCGCGCACCGCGACACCGAGCGCGTGGCGATCGACGACCTGGAAGGCCGCGTCACCACCTCGCTGCTGACGCCGTACCCGCCGGGCATCCCGCTCTTGATCCCGGGCGAGCGCTTCAACAAGAAGATCGTCGACTACCTGAAGTTCACGCGCGCGTTCAACGCCAAGTTCCCGGGCTTCGACACCGATGTCCACGGGCTGGTGGAGCATGACAGCGGCGAGGGATCGCGGACGTACCACGTGGATTGCGTGAAGGAAGGTTGAGCGCCGGCGGTATGGGGAGGTACGAATGGACCTCCTCAAGGTTGATGAATTTGCTCGGCTTGTTGTGACAAATTCCTTCGCGCATCGCTAGACTGCGCGCACCGCAGCGGCAGACCACTGCCGCGCGGGTTGCCAGTGCCCCACAAGGCCGAAGGCGACACACCTCTCCCTCGTTGTCATTGGATGCATGGTCGACGACCGTGCGCTGGAGGACTCTTTTGGAACTGATCTTGGTTGCGTCGCGGCGTGTCCGCGGCTGGGTGGTGTCGTGCCTGGGTGCGCTGGCGCTGGCTCTGTCTTCTTCGGCGACTTGGGCTCAGCTGGTGGTCGGCAATGGCGGCCAGCCGAGCTATCAGCATTCGATCGCCGTGCCGCCGGGCGTGGCCGGCATGACGCCGAGCATCAGCCTGRCCTATGGCGGCGAAGGCAGCGGGCCGCTCGGGCACGGATGGTCGCTGCAGGGCATCTCGGCCATTGCGCGTTGTGCCGACAACCTGTCCACCGACGGGCATGTGAGGGGCGTCAACAACAGCGCCGCCGACAAGCTGTGCCTGGATGGCCAGCGCCTGATCCAGACCGATGAGGCGGGCGTTCCGCTGCCGTTTCCGCAGACCAACGACAGCGCCGGTGGCAGCGGCCTGCTGCGCGAGTACCGCACCGAGAAGGACACGTATGCGCGCATCCGCGCCTACGGCACAGGGGGTGGTTCGCCGACGTACTTCAAGGTGTGGACCAAGGACGGGCGCATCCACGAATACGGCACCAACCCCGCTGCGAACGCGATGGCCGATGCCGCCGTCACCGCGCAGGCCAGCGGCGTCATCACCACCTGGCTGATCAGTCGCAGCAGCGACCTGAAGGGCAACTACATCGACTTCCAGTACCAGCAGCGCGGCGTCGCCTGGGGCAGCGCGACCCAGGGC
>NZ_JBFUGN010001155.1:0-1756 GCF_056402895.1 Rhizobacter sp. P3_B12
GTGCAGCAGCCGGTGCGCATCGAAGGTGTTGTAGATGCGCCCGCGCAGGTCCATGCGGAACGTGAAGCCGAGCGCCGCGCCGCGTGCGCGGATCGCCTCGCCGCTCTGCGCGCGCTGCTCGGCGCTCGCGCCGTACTTCTGCATCAGGTGCTCGCCGATGTCCTGGCCCTGCGGCCCCATGTCGGGGTTCAGTTCGAAGGGCTGGAAATGCAGGTCCACCTGCACGGCGTCGCCGAGCCGCGCAATGCCCTCTTCGAGCGACTTGAGCCCGATGGCGCACCACGGGCAGGAAACGTCGGAGACGAAATCGATCTTCATGCCCCGATTGGATCAGGCGCACGATCCCCTGGCGTGCCGGCGGGGCATTCCAGGGGCCTCGCCATCAGCTGAACATCTTCTGCAGGCGCTCGTCCATCTGCTGCGGCGTCAGGTCTTCCTTGTGCGTCGAGATGAACCACTGGTGGCCGAACGGGTCGATCAGGTGCCCGCTGCGGTCGCCCCAGAACTGGTCGRCCACCGGCATCGTGATCCGGGCGCCCGCCGCCACCGCCTGGTTGACGATCGAATCGGTGTCGGGCACGTACAGCAGCGCCGAGGTCGACGAGCCGCCGAGCGTCAGCGGGCTCAGCGCCTGGTGCTCCGGCCGCTCCTCGGTCAGCATGAACTGCGCGCTGCCGACCTTCAACTCGGCGTGCATGATCTTGCCGTCCGGCGCGTCCATCTGCATCACCACCTGCGCGCCGAACACCTTCTGGTACCAGGCGATCGCGTCCTTCGCGTTCTTGATCACCAGGTAGGGCGTGCTGCCGGTGGCGGGCGGCACCGGGTTGACCGCCGCGCCGGGCTTCGCCTGCGTCGCATCGATCTGCGCGCGCAGGCGGTCTTCCTGCTCGCGCAGCTCGGGCGTGAATTCGGCGCCGAAATCCTCGGCTTCGAAGACCTGGCGGATCTCGATCTCCGACGACTCGCCCATCGGGTTCGGGCAGCGCTTGACCCAGGCGATCGCCTCGTCGAGCGAGTTCAGCTTCCAGATCCAGAAGCCGGCGATCAGCCCCTTGTCGCCGGCAAACGGGCCGTCGATCACGCTGCGCTCGCGCCCCTGGAAGCGCACGCGCGCGCCCTTCGAGCTCGGCTGCAGCCCTTCGCCGGCCTGCATCACGCCGGCCTTCACGAGTTCCTCGTTGAACTGGCCCATGGCCTCGAGCAGCTTCGTGTCGGGCATGACGCCGGCTTCGGAGTTCTTGTCGGCCTTGATCAGGATCATGAATCGCATGCTGGATCTCCTTGGATGAATGGGAAGCGACGGCTTCATCCACGCGACGCCTCGCAGCCGCTGGAATCGACATGCTGCACCTTCTTTTTATGTAACGGCGCGGCAGCGGTTATCTTTGCGCCTGCCCGCCACTCCCGGCCCCCACGGCCGTGCCCCGCCATGCCGACCGATCAGAACGCCCCAGCGGCCCCCCCGACCCGCGTGCGCGTCTGGGACCTGCCGACCCGGCTGTTCCACTGGCTGCTCGTGGTCTGCATCGTCGGCTCGGTCGTCAGCGCCAAGATCGGTGGCAACGCGATGGAGTGGCACCTGCGTTTCGGCCTGATGGTGCTGATCCTGCTGGCGTTCCGCCTGCTGTGGGGCTTTATCGGCGGGCGCTGGTCGCGCTTCGCGAGCTTCGTCTACGCGCCGGCCACGCTGCTGCGCCACCTGCGCGGCCAGGGCCGGCGCGACGAGTGGCTGGAGGTCGGCCACAGCCCGACC
>NZ_JBFUGN010001156.1:0-1755 GCF_056402895.1 Rhizobacter sp. P3_B12
CGGCAGCGCCCCGGCCGGCGTGCCGTCGGCCCCGGGCTCGGTCGCGCCGACCACGGCGGCCGTGCCCGCTGCGCCAGCGGCTTCGGCGGTGCTGGCCGAGCGGGTCGAGATCCAGACCGACCTGGTGAAGGCCACGCTCGACAGCAAGGGTGGCACGCTGGTGCGCGTCGAGCTGCTGACGCAGCACGAGCAGCTGCAGAAGGACCTGTGGCAGAAGGTGCAGGAGCTGGTCGGCCTCGCGCCGCGCCATGACGAGCAGTTCGAGAAGAAGAACGTCGTCGTGCTCGATGAATCGGCGCAGCGCCTGTACGTGGCGCAAAGCGGCCTGATCCCCGCGGCGGGCGGCAGCGGCCTGCCGAACCACCTGACGGTGATGAGCCTGGTGCCCGGCGAGCGCAAGCTGAAGGACGGCAGCAACGAGCTGGTGGTGCGCTTCGAATCGCCGGTGGTCAACGGCGTCAAGCTCGTCAAGACCTACACCTTCAAGCGCGGCGACTACGTGATCGCCGTGCACAACGAGGTCACCAACGCGTCGGGTGCGCCCGTCAACGCGCGGCTGTACCTGCAACTGGTGCGCGACGGCAACGACGGCACCGGCGGCTCGAGCTTCTATTCCACGTTCACCGGCCCGGCGATCTACGACGAGACCAAGCACTTCACCAAGGTCGACTTCAAGAGCATCGAGAAGCGCGGGCCGAAGGAGACGCCCGACCACGTGACGACGGCCGAGACCGGCTGGGTCGCGATGGTGCAGCACTACTTCACCTCGGCCTGGCTGATCGACAAGCCCGACGCCAAGCAACCGCGCGAGTACTTCACCGGCAAGGCCGACGTGACGAACGACGTCACCGGCGGCCCGGCGCACGTCTACCAGGTCGGCATGACGGTGCCGCTGGGCGACATCGCGCCGAACGCCACCAAGACCTTCGATGCGCAGCTGTTCGTCGGCCCGCAGGAAGAGCACAAGCTCGCCGAGCTCGCCCCCGGCCTCGAGCTGGTGAAGGACTACGGCTACTTCAAGGTGCTGTCCGAGCCGCTGTTCTGGGTGCTGACCCAGCTGCACAAGCTGATCGGCAACTGGGGCTGGTCCATCATCTCGCTGGTCGTGCTGCTGAAGATCGCGTTCTACTGGCTCAACGCCAGCGCCTACCGCTCGATGGCCAAGATGAAGGCCATCAACCCGAAGGTGATGGAACTGCGCGAGCGCCTGAAGGACAAGCCGCAGCAGATGCAGCAGGAGATGATGCGCATCTACCGCGAGGAGAAGGTCAACCCGATCGGCGGCTGCCTGCCCATCATTGCGCAGATGCCGTTCTTCATCGCGCTGTACTGGGTGCTGCTGTCGACGGTGGAGATGCGCAATGCGCCGTGGATCGGCTGGATCACCGACCTGTCGGCCAAGGATCCGTACTTCATCCTGCCGCTGCTGATGACGCTGTCAAGCCTGCTGCAGACCTGGCTGAACCCGACGCCGCCGGATCCGGTGCAGGCCAAGATGATGTGGATCATGCCGCTGGTGTTCTCGGTGATGTTCTTCTTCTTTCCGGCCGGCTTGGTGCTGTACTGGCTGACGAACAACATCCTGTCGATCGCGCAGCAGTGGCTGATCAACAAGCAGTTGGGCGTGCTGGGCAAATAGCAAACCCGCGGTGCCCCCGCGCTTGCGGCCCCCCAAGCGGGGGCTTGCCGCGAGCAGCGGTCGGCGCGACGATCCAGCCATGGAACGACGGCAGCTCGCCGGCCTTCCACCAGTTC
>NZ_JBFUGN010001157.1:0-1754 GCF_056402895.1 Rhizobacter sp. P3_B12
GTGTTCCAGCGTGACCAGCTGGGCCGCGTGACCCGTGTCGATTCCCCCAATGACGCCGGGACCGGCACCGTGTCGACGACCACGGCCTATGACCAGTCTGTGACGATCGTCAAGGATCCGCTGTCGCATCCGACCACTGAAGAACGTGACGTCCTCGGGCGGGTCGTCAAGATCACGGACGCTGCAAACAACGTGCTGCGGCGCACCTACGACGCCGTCGGTAACCTGGTGCAGACGGCGGATTCGAAGGGCAACATCACGTCGATGGTCTATGACCGGCGTGGCCGCAAGACCGCGCTGTACGACGCCGACATGGGCGTCTGGGGCTATTGCTACGACGCGCTCGGCCAGCTGAAAGCGCAGCAGAGCCCGCGGATGCGCGGCAGCAATGCGCTGTCGGCGTGCCCGGCATTGACGGGTAGCGGCACCGTGGCGCAAGCGCTGCCCGACTGGACCACGATGGCCTACGACTTGCTGAGCCGGCTGACGCAGCGCGTCGAGCCCGATGCCACCAGCACCTGGCGCTACGACACCTACGCGAATGGCCAGCCCTGCGATCACGGCACCGGCAAGCTCTGCGAAGTGACGACCGCGAACGACACATCGCGCAAGATCGTCTACGACGAGTTCGGTCGGTTCAAGAGCGCGACGACAACGATCGGCGCGGCTTACGCTGCAGGCGTGACCTATGACGTGCATGGCCGGGTCGAGACGCAGTCGTACCCCACTGGCCTCGTGACGCGCAACGTCTATACGGCGGGGCTGGGCTTCTTCAAGCAGTTGGTTGACAACCGCAATGGCCAGGCGCTCTGGACCGCCGATGCGGTGAACGCGAGCGGGCAGTTGACGCAGTTCACATATGGCAACGCGGTCACGACGAGCAACCAGTTTTTCCCAGGCTCGGGGCGGCTGAACATCACCCGCGCCGGCAGCGGCAACAACGTCCAGAATCTGGTGCACACCTACGACGATGCCGGCGCGCTGAGCAACCGCGTCGACATGTTGACCACCGTCAGTGCAAGCTACACCTACGACGAACTGAGCCGGGTGCTGAGCGAAACGAGATCGAGCGGCAGCCTGCCGTCRCAGACGATCGCATGGACCTACGACGCGATCGGCAATATGCTGACGCGTACCGAAAGCGGCACCACCAACACCTACAACTACAACCCGAGCGGGGCCGGCAGCAATCGCCCGCATGCGGTGGCGAACGTCAGCGGCTTCGTCAATGGGCTGGCCGTGCCCTCGTACCAATATGACGCCGACGGCAACTTGGTCTCAGGGGCTGGCCGCACGATGGTGTGGACCAGTTTCGACAAGGTGTCGAGCATCAGCCGGAACAGCACGCAGCTCACCTACCTGTACGGCAGCGAGCACGAGCGCGTGAAGGAGGCCTACCTCCTTGGCGGCGTGCCGCAGCGCACCACGGTGTACCTGAATACCCCGGACGGATCGGGACTCTTCTATGAAGAAGAGAGCGGCGTGGCCGGTACGAAGAAGAGGCACTACCTGAACGCCGGTGGCATGCAGATCGGCATGATCGTGTGCACGGCCGATCCGTGCACCACGGTCGCCAACACCAGCACTCAGTACTGGCACAGCGACCACCTGGGCTCGGTCAGCGTCGTCACGAATGCGGTTGGCACGCCGATCGAGCGCATGGCCTACGAGCCGTACGGCAAGCGCCGCAACACCAACGGCCAGACCGACGGCAGCGGTACCCTGGCGGCCAGCAGCACCGGCCGCGGCTACAC
>NZ_JBFUGN010001158.1:0-1753 GCF_056402895.1 Rhizobacter sp. P3_B12
GCCTTGTTGCTTGCCACCTTGCTCGTTGCTGTCACTCATTGGGGGTCCTTGGCTGGAGACTTCTGGTCACGGGCAACCGAGAATTCTAGCGGACGTGTCAACCCCCGCGCCCGGCGGTGAGGGGCGCGCGCCACTGCGGGCGGACCCTCATTGACGAGGCTTTCGGCTTGACTTCTGGCATTGCTCGGCAATACTGCCGCGCAGCATCCAGAAGAACAGGAGCATCACATGGGATTCGCCACCGAATTCAAGTCGTTCGCGATGAAGGGGAATGTCGTCGACCTGGCGGTCGGCGTCATCATCGGCGCGGCCTTCGGCAAGATCGTCGATTCGATCGTCAAGGACCTGATCATGCCGGTGATCGGCCGACTGGTCGGCGGGCTCGATTTTTCGAACTACTTCTTGATGCTGGCCAATCCCCCGGCCGAGTTCAAGGGCCCGATGACTTACGAGGCGCTGACGAAAGCCGGCGTCCCGCTGTTCGCGTACGGCAATTTCATCACCGTGGCGCTCAATTTCCTGATCCTCGCCGTCATCATCTTCGTGATGGTCAAGCAGATCAACCGCCTCAAGCACGAGGCGCCGGCGGTACCGGCCGCGGTGCCCGAAGACGTGCAGCTGCTGCGCGAGATCCGGGATTCGCTGAAGAAGTGAACGTTCGCGCCGCGGGGCGTGAAATGCTCCCCGCCGGCCACCGTCGCCACGCCGCAACGCGGCGCGTGCCCATTCCGTTTGGGCTCATACTGCAGGTATCTCCGTCCGGACCATCCGTCAGGGCGGTTTCGCCCCGGTCCGCCCATCGGCCCTGTCCGTAGATGAATTCGATCGATCCACGTTCGCAAGCAGCGTTCGACGCCGCCATCAGCCACCTGAAGACGACCACTGCGGCCGTGGCTGATCGCGTGTCGACGCACCTGGGCACGCTGGCATCGGCGGCGATGCGCATCTACGAGCGCGACATCCTGATCACCGCCCAGCTCGACCTGCGCCGCCACATGAGCACCTTCGTGCTGGTGTTCGGCGACACGCTGAGCAAGCGCGTGACGCGCGAGCTGAGCCCGAACCGCGAGAGCGGCCGCAGCCTCGCCGAAACCGACTGGATGTCGCTCAGCATCGTCGGCGATGCCGAGATGGAAGAGCAGATGTCGTCCGACCGCATCAGCCAGGCCATCACGCATGCCTGCGAATGGGAACTGCGCGACATGGCGGCCTACACCGGCGCGCTGCTGGGCATCGGGCGGGCCGACCAGGAACGCAACCCGCTGCGCGGCGAGGTGATGGGCGCCTCGGTGTTCCGCGCCATCGAATCGGTGTCGAACGAGCGCGAGACGCGCAAGGTGCTGGCGCGCGAGATGAGCCTCGCGCTGTCGCGCGCGATGCCCACCTGCTACGGCGACATCCTGAAGGATTTCCGCGCCCGCGGCGTGCAGCCGGTCAGCCTGTCGGTGCGCGGCGTCGAGGGCCCCGGCAACGAACTGGCGCGCGACCGCGTCAACTCCGGCTACTCGACGCTGCGCGACACCGGCTCGTCCGGCAGCGGCAACCTGTACGCCCCGACCACGATGACCGGCGACTTCGACAGCGGCCAGGGCGGCCTGCCCGGTCGCGGCCAGGGCATGCCCGGCGGCTCGTCCCGCGGCGGCTTCGGCGGGCCGGGGGGAGGGAGCGGCGGTGCTGGTGGTAGTGGTGGTGGCCATGCGGGCGTCGGCACGATGGGCCGCCCCGGCACCACCGCGCCCGGCCGCGATGCCGC
>NZ_JBFUGN010001159.1:0-1750 GCF_056402895.1 Rhizobacter sp. P3_B12
TGGTGGTGCCGGTGCTGGCCTTCACGGTCAACCAGTACCAGACCTTGAAGGGCCACCTCGGCGCGCTCGGCCGTTCACCCACGCTGCGCTTCATCGGCTATGGCGGGCTGATGTACACGGCCAGCTCCATCCAGGGGAGCCTGGAGGCGCTGCGCAGCGTGAACGCGGTGTCCCACTTCACGCACTTCACGGTGGCGCATGCGCACCTGGGCCTCTACGGCTTCGTGACCATGGTGTTCTTCGGCGCCATCTACTYCATCGTGCCTCGTGTGTCGGGACGGGAGTGGCCGTCGCAGGCCCTCATCGCTGCGCACTTCTGGCTGGCGGCCATCGGCATCGCGATCTATTTCGTGTCGCTGACCATCGGGGGCTGGCTGCAGGGGCGCGCGATGCTGGACGCCAGCCGGCCGTTCATGGAGTCGGCGGCGCTGACGCTGCCCTACCTGAAGGCGCGCACGGTGGGCGGCGCGCTGATGGCGCTCGGCCATGTGGTGTTCGCCGTCCACTTCCTGCTGCTGCTGGCGGGCCGATCCGTGGGCCGCAGCCAGCCGACCTTGCTCACCGCACTGTGAGGGCCGAGCCATGCACAACGAAACAAGACTGATCGCGGGTGGAATGACGATGCTGAGCATCGCGACCAGCGTCCTGGTGGTGGTGCCCTACATGACGGTGCGGGAGCTGAAGGCCCCGGCCGCGCTCAAGCCCTACGCGGCCGAGGCGCTGCGTGGCCGCCATGTCTACATCGCCAATGGGTGTGTCTACTGCCACTCGCAGCAGCCGCGTGCCAGGAGCCTGGGGCCCGATGCCGCCCGGGGCTGGGGGCGGGCCAGCGTGGCGGCCGACTACGCCTACGACACGCCGCACCTGCTGGGCACCATGCGCACCGGGCCGGACCTGTTCAACATCGGCGCGCGGCAACCGAGCGACGCCTGGCATCTGGGGCACCTGTACCAGCCCCGGGCCTACGTGCCGGGCAGCGTGATGCCGGCCTATCCCTTCCTGTTCAACATCCAGGACCGGCTGCACGGTGGCGACACCGAGGTCCCCCTGCCGCCGGGCCAGGCGCCGGCCGGCCGGCACGTGGTGGCCACGCGCGACGCGCTGGACCTCGTCGCCTACCTGAAGTCGCTCGACCACACCTACCCGGTGGCGGAGGCGCCCGCGGACGCCGTCGCCGACACGCGTTGAAGTCCACGAGGCCGACATGACCCCGATTCCTCCGATCTCTGAGCCACAACGGCGCGAAAACCCCGACCCGCATGAACGGACGCAGCCCGTCCCGCCGACTGTGCTGGTCGCGGTGGCGCTGTTGTTCGCCTTCGGCGTTGCCTACATCGCCGGCTCGGACGTCGAGACGCCGGCCGCCTGGGGCGATGGCCGGCAAAGGACCGAACTCGGGAGTGCCCCGGCAACGGGCACCGCGGCAGCCGACGGCGCGGCCGTATTCGGGTCGCGCTGCGCGGCCTGCCACCAGGCACAGGGCCAGGGAATGCCGGGCGTGTTTCCGCCGCTGGCCGGCAGCGAGTGGGTGAACGGGCGGGACAGCACGACCGCCGCGATCGTGCTCCATGGCGTGACCGGCAGCCTGTCGGTGAAGGGCCAGACCTACAACGGCACCATGCCGGCTTTCGGCGGCACGCTCAGCGACGCCGAGATCGCGGCGGTGCTCAGTCACGTGCGTTCGCAGTGGGGAAACCGGGCCGCCGCGGTGAGCCCCGATGTCGTGGCAAGGGCGCGAGCGACGCACCAG
>NZ_JBFUGN010001160.1:0-1737 GCF_056402895.1 Rhizobacter sp. P3_B12
AGCATACGCTGCGCATGCAGGTCGAGCAGCATGCCGTGGAGCTGGACGCACTTCGTGCAGAGCGCCGGGACATGCTCAACGAGTCGACCCCGGCCATGCTGCACTCCATCGATCCACAGGGGCACCTGCTCGCCGTCAGCGATACCTGGCTGTCCAAGTTGGGCTACACGCGTGCAGAGGTCATCGGCAGGCCTTCAGCGGAGTTCTTGACGCCGCCTTCGCGCGAGCATGCGCGGCAGGTCGTGCTGCCGGAGTTTTTTCGCACGGGCCGTTGCGACAACGTCGCCTACCAGATGCTGCGCAAGGACGGCAGTGTGCTCGACGTGCTGCTCTCGGCTGTGCTGGAGCGTGACACTCAGGGACGCCCCCTGCGCTCGTGGGCCGTGATCGAGGACGTGACCGAGAAGCTCGTGCACGAAGCCGAACTTGCCCGCGAACACGCCTTGCGCCTCTTGCTGGAACAGCACGCGCATAAGCTCGATGCGCTGCTGGCCGAGCGCAGCGAGATGCTGCACGTGTTGGCACACGAAGTGCGCCAACCTTTGCAGAATGCGCTGGCCGCTTTGCAAAGCGCGGCGTCCGCGTTGGGGCAGACCCGCGAGCCGGTGGCTGCCGATCGGCTCTGGCGAGCGCAAGCTGTGCTGGGCGAGGTGGTCGCAGGGCTGAACAACACGCTTGCCGCCGCGGCGCTGCTGGCCGGCTCGAGTTCCGCCACGTCGGAAGACATCGATATCGACGCACTGATTGAAATCGCCCTCGGCGACATCGCCCAAGAGGATCGTGCGCGCGTCCAGATCGAACACGCTACGGCGACGCGCACCGCCGCCATGGACCCTGGCCTGATGCGCCTGGCCTTGAGGAACCTGCTCGACAACGCGCTGAGCTACTCGCCTCGCGGATCGCCTGTCGTCTTGCGCGTGTCGGACTCGGAGCTTCCGCTTGCCCTTATCGTGGACGTCATTGATGGCGGTGCAGGCATCGAGGCCGATCTGCGGCCGCGCCTGTTCCAACGTGGCGAGCGCGGGGCCCTGGGCGCAGGTCGTCCCGGCAGCGGCCTGGGCCTGTACATTGTGCGCCGCGTGGCCGAGATGCACGGCGGCCGGATCGACGCAGTTCCCCGACTCGGTGGCGGCACCGTGATGCGGTTGACGATCCCGCAAGGACTGCCACCTGAATGACGCAGCATCCGTTGCTCGGCAGCGCCGAGCAACGGATGCCGTGTGCGGCGCATCGATCAGGCCAATGCCAAGGGCGCCCGAAATACGTAACCGATACCAGACTTGGACTGCAGGGGCACGAGCGCGGGGGTCGCCCGCTCGATGCGGCGTCGCAGCCGGTAGATGGCGGCGTTCAGTCCGTCGACTTCGCCGTCAGGGGCGCTTCGTCCCAGGCGCAGGCGCAGGGACTCGCGCGTCACAGTCTCGCCCTGCGCCTCGACAAAGCATTCCAAGACGACCAGGTCACCGTCACTGAGGTCCACACGCGTACCGTCGGGGGCCACCAGTTCTCGCGCCAACCGATCCAGGCGCCAGGCGACTTCGGCCTGCGCTGCACCGGCGGCGCGCCGCTGGACCGCGCAGATGGCCACCGCCACCTGCTCGAACTGCACCGGCTTGGTCAGATACATGTCGGCACCAGCCGCGACCACGGTCTTGAATACATCCGGCGCCAAGCGTCCAGAGACCACCAGCAATCCAGCGTTGCTGCGTCGGCGCAGGATTTTGATCAGCTCGACGC
>NZ_JBFUGN010001161.1:0-1734 GCF_056402895.1 Rhizobacter sp. P3_B12
ATGTAGCGCAGCTCCACGCCGTGCTCGCGGCCGGTGGCGGCGACGAAGAGGGCGCCGATCGCGCCGGGGATCAGCCCGATGCCGAACAGGATCAGTGCTTCGTAGACGAAGCAGGCCATGCGGCGCTTCAGGCTGGGCGCGCGCAGCGGCGCGTCGGCCAGCGCCGGCGTCGAACTCATCGGCGGGGCTTGCCGCTGGCAGGCGCCGACGCGGGGACCGAGCGGGTCGCCGCGGCCTGCGGCCCGCGCTTGGGCAGCAAGGTGGCGCTGTCGACGAGCCCGGGTGCCGTCGCGATCTTCGGCAGGCCGGTCTGCTGGTGGGTCGGCGGGGTCGGGCGCTTGGAGATCAGGTTGGTCGTCGCGCCGGGTTGCGCCTGCGCGACCGTCGGGGCCACGGCCTTCGGGCGGGCGGCGTAGGCGGTGTTCGGCACGATGCTCGATTTCGCCTCGGACGGTTCGCCGTCAGGTTCCCTGTTGCCCTTGGCCGGTGCGGGCTTGTGCTCGGCACGTTCGGCCAATTGCTTGCGCTGGTCGGGCGGCAGGGCCTTGTAGGCTTCCCATTGGGATTTGCGGTCCTGCGGCGCGACCTGCTGGGCTTCCTTGAAGTTCAGCCGCGCCTCGGCACGCTCCTTCGGCGTCAGCTTGGCCCATTCGGCCATGCGCGACTGCACGCGTGCCTGCTCGGCCGGCGGCAGCGTCGCGAAGCGTTCCGAGATCTCGACCCACTTGCGGCGGCGCGGGGCATCGATGCCGGCCCAGTCGCGCTCCAGCGGGCGCAGCGCGTGCTGCTGCGCCGGCGTCAGCGACGACCAGGCGGGCCCCCCGGCGGATGCGGCGGGGGCCTGCGACCACGCCAGGCCGCAACCGGCCAGCAGCCCGCCCGCCAGCAGCAGCGGCGCGAAGAAGCGCCGCCAGGCGGAGGAGACGGGGCGCGGGTCGGGGCGTCGAGTCACGAGCGCACCGGTCAATCGCGAGGGGTCTTCAGGAATTCCACGAAGCCGGGATCGCTGTAGGCGTCCGGCGGCACGTCGTCGGACAGCAAGCTGGCGTCGATTTCAGCCGCGGCGGAAATCTGCGAGCTGCTGTGCCAGCGCTGGATCAGGATCAGGCCGGCGGCCAGCACGACCAGCGGCAGCACCGAGGCGATCTTGACGCCCCAGCCGCCCAGCAGTGCGAGCGACGGGCCGGAGCGGGAGACCGAACCGGCCGTCTCGGCCACCAGCTTCGTGCGGGCGCGCTCGAGTGCCTGCTCGCGCGCGAAACGCAGGCGTTCGGAGATGTCGGGGGAGACGGCCTGGGATTGCTCGGTCAGGCGGGCGGACAGGCGAAGGGCGAAGCGAGTCTGGAGGGCGTCCAGTTCRGCGGCGGTGCGCGGTGCAAAATTTTGGCGGCTGTTCATAGTTGGATCCCCTTCGACTTGAGGGCGTTGGCCAGGGCATGCACGGCACGCGAGCAATGGGTCTTCACGCTTCCTTCCGAGCACCCCATCACGGCGGCTGTCTCGGCAACATCGAGTTCCTCCCAGTAACGCAGCAGAAAGGCTTCCCGTTGACGCGTCGGAAGCTGGGCCACCTGCGCTTCGATCGCCAGCAGGATCTGGGCCCGGGACACCGAATCGGCAGCGCTTTCAGTGGCGGGGGAGTCGTCCTGGAGCGCCAGAGTTTCCAGCAAATCGAAATCCCCGTCGTCGCCCGCGGACTCGAACTCGGAAAAATTCCGCATGACGGCATTGCGC
>NZ_JBFUGN010001162.1:0-1727 GCF_056402895.1 Rhizobacter sp. P3_B12
GCGCAAAACGTGAGCAACCGACATGAACTTCGAGACTGAACCGATGATCCTGATCAACCGGCGGCGCTGGCTCGCGCGTTCCGGCCTGGGCCTCGCGACCGCGCTGGGTGCCGGCACGCTCGGCAACCTGCTGGGCGCCAAGCCCGCGTATGCCGCCGACTACAAGGCGCTGCTGTGCATCTTCCTGTACGGCGGCAACGACGGCCTGAACACCGTTGTGCCGACCGATGCGGCGCGCTACAACCAGTACGCCGCGGTGCGCGCCAGGCTGGCGATCCCGAGCAACCGCCTGGTGCCGCTCGCCGGCATGACCTACGGGCTGCACCCGGCGCTGGCCGGCCTGCAGGCGGCGGCCGACGACGGCCACATCGCGCCGGTGTTCAACGTCGGCCCGCTGATCAAGCCGTTGACCAAGGCCGAGTTCCGCGCCGCGTCGTCCAGCGTCGGCGTGCTGCCCGATTCGCTGTACTCGCACTCCGACCAGCAGTACCTGTGGGAGAACGGCACCGGCGATTCGCTCGAGCCGACCGGCTGGGGCGGTCGCGCCTCGGACGCGCTGGTCACCGCGAACCCGGTGATCTCGCTGAGCGGCACGCCGCGCTTCGGCATCTCGCGCACGCACACGCCGCTGGTGCTGCCGAACACGCCGGGCGACACCTTCGGCGCCTACGAGATGCAGCCGGAAGACCTGAAGGTCGCGTGGAAGGCCGAACGCAAGGCGGCCATCGACGCGATGTACCTCGAGCAGCAGGAGCTCGCGCTCGCGAACGCCTACACGGCGATCCAGCGCGATGCCTTCAACGTGTCGGACCGGCTCTCGGGCCTGGTGAAGATCGTGCCGGGCGGCGCGGGCGCGACGGCCGCGATCGACACTGCCTTCGCACCGCTGATCTCGGGCGGCAAGATCGGCACCGGCCTCGGCCGCCAGCTGTACCAGATCGCGAAGCTGGTGTCGGGCAACGCGACGGTGCAGGGCAACCGGCAGATCTTCTTCGCGCAGATGAGCGCATTCGACACGCACGGCAACCAGGCCGTCGACGGCAGCCCGGCCGATGGCCAGCACGCACAACTGCTGAAGGAGCTGGGCGATGCGCTCGGCGCCTTCTACCGCGCGATGAAGGCGCTGGGCCTGGGCGAATCGGTGACGGCCTTCACGCAGAGCGATTTCGGGCGCACCTTCGTGCCGAACAACAGCATGGGCACCGACCACGCCTGGGGCAACCACCACATCGTGGTCGGTGGCGCGGTGAAGGGCGGGCGCGGCTACGGCAGCTACCCGGATCTCGCGCTCGGCGGGCCGAACGATGTCGGCGTCGACACCTGGGAGCAGCAGGGCCRCTGGATCCCCACCTCGTCGGTGGACCAGTACGCGGCGACGATGCTCGGCTGGTTCGGCGCGAGCGATGCACAGCTGCGCACGGTGCTGCCGAACCTGGCGAACTTCGGCAGCGCGACGAAGCTGGGGTTCGTGTGATGCCGAGGGATATTGTCAACAATCGTCAACGCGGGGTGATGGGCGGACGATGAGGCTTGTGGCGTTCGTCGGGTTCTCTTCCAATCCGACGAACGCGCCGTCGAAGCAGTCCCTTCAGAGTTGTGGCGACGCGGTCCGATCCACCGCTCTCCGGAATTCCGACGATGAAGACGACGACCCGCGCAGGGGTCATTGTTGTTGCGACCTGCCTGTTGAACGCCTCGCTTTGCCATGCAGAGCTTCCCCCACCGCC
>NZ_JBFUGN010001163.1:0-1726 GCF_056402895.1 Rhizobacter sp. P3_B12
GATCTTGTCCGTCTTGTTGTAGAACGGCTCGGGCATCAGCAGGTTGGAGTTGAACAGGTTCTCCCAGACGGTGTTCTCGAGCGTGTTGGCCGCGAGGGTCAGGTCGGCGTCGGAGATCGTCTCGTCGGAATAGAACGCGAAGTGGGCCGACTCCTTGACGAGCTTGAAGCTGGCCTGCTCGGGGTTCGGGCCGCCGGCGCGCCAGGTGCCCGCGGTGACCGTGGGCTTCTCGGTCGCGCCAGCGGGGGCCCAGGTGGTCAGGGTTGTGCCTTGGTCCACAGCCGGTGCGGGCGCGGGCGCGGGAGCGGGAGCCGGCGCAGGACTCGGAGCAGGAGCAGGAGCCGGCGCTGGCGCGGGTGCGGGTGCCGGCGTAGGTGCCGGTGCGGGCGCTGGGGTCGGCGCAGGCGCAGGCGCGGGAGCAGGTGTGGGCGCTGGTGCTGGTGCTGGTGCTGGTGCTGGCGCCGGGGCCGGTGCGGGAGATGGCGTCGGTGCCGGCGCAGGCGCAGGCGCATTGCCCACCGGCGGCGCCGGCGTGTCACCCGACGATCCGCCGCAGGCGGTCAAGCACAACGACATCAGCAGGCTGCTGATGCCATGCAAACGGGCGGTTCCCTTTTTCATTCTGTTCTCTCGCAGTCTCACGTCAGGCCGGAAGGCCGCGCGATTCTGGGATCGGGCCGCCGCCCAGTGTTGACCGCCCCGTGACGGAGATGCGCCCGTTTGCAACCAAACGTCAGGCGCCCGGCGCCACCTCGAGGAGCCTCCGGTCGCCGCGCCGGAACTGCCCGGGCGAGCAGCCCACGTCCCGCTGGAACGTGCGGGTGAAGTTCGACAGGTCGGACCAGCCGGCCTCGTAGGCGATCGAGGTCACCGGCTGCCGCGTGTCGCGCAGCAGGTCGATCGCGCGCAGCAGGCGCACGCGCATCAGGTACTGGTGCGGCGTGACGCCGATCGAGCGCTTGAAGACGCGCATCAGGTGGAACGTGCTCAGCCCGACGGCGGCGGCCACGTCGTCCAGCGTCAGCAGCTCGGCAGCGCGGCGCTCGATGCAGTGCGCGGCGGCCAGCGCCCGCTCGTCCTGCCGCGGCGCGATCGCCGGTGCCGCGCCCTCGTGCAGCGAACCCTGCACGATGCCGATCACCTGCAGCGCCGCCTCTTCGAGCGCGAAGCCCTCGATGCCATCGTCCGCCAGCGATCCCAGCAGCGCGGACACCCGCGGCGACGGCGGCAAGGCCGCGCGGCCGAAGCGCGGAGCCAGGCCGGGCAGGCCGAGCGCAGCGGACGCAGCGTCGAAGGCCTGTGCCGAGATCGACAGCACCACGCAGTCATCGCCGGTGCCGTCGCCCTGCTCGTGCGAGCACGCGTAGCCCTCGCCCGGGTTGCCGAGCATCAGCCAGCCGGGGCTGAGCACCGCGCGACCGGCGCGCGTGCGGTAGCCCAGGAAGCCGCGCTCGACGAGCGTGACCGAGAACGCCCGGTGCTCCTCGTCGCGGGGCCGCTCGTCGGCACCCGCGCGGCATGCGCAGCGCATCAGGTGCAGCCCGCACGCGCCGCGCAGCGGGCGGTAGTCGCGGTCGGCGGCGAGGCCTTGGGACGGAGCAGCAGGCATGGCGTGCCAGGTGTTGGGGTGGCTGCAATTCTAGGAGCCGGCGGCAGCGACAGCAGTTTTTGCCAAGTCGGCTGCGCGTGCAATGCCTACGCTGGCAGCTCCTCCTTGAATCCACAC
>NZ_JBFUGN010001164.1:0-1726 GCF_056402895.1 Rhizobacter sp. P3_B12
CCCTCGCGCAGCGCCGACAGGTGCTCGCGCCCCGGTGTCGCCCCCAGGCCCGATGCCGGCGGGCCGGCGCCGTCGTCGGCCAGCTTCTCGCCGTTGACGCTGGCGCCGCGGCCCTGGCTGCGCAGGTCGGTCTGCATCACCTCGTCGGCGCGCCAGATGCCCAGTGGCCGGCCCAGCGGGTCGGTCTTCGGAATCGGCGAGGGCAGCAGGTCGCCGACACCGACGATCAGCCCCGGCACCTCGCCCGGTTTGTCGTCGAAGGCCGGCCGGTACAGCGGGTTCAGCGGCGGCGCCTCCTGCCCGTCGGTGATGAACACCAGCGAGGGCTTGCCGGGCAGGTCGCGCGCGATGCCGAGCGCGCTGTGCAGGCCCTTGGCGATTTCGCTGTTGCCCGACCAGGCCATGCGGCCGTCGATGCGCTCGAGCGTGGCGCGCAGCTCGCCCAGGTTCGCGCACACCTCCACCGGCGCCAGCAGCAGGAACGAGCGGTACTCGGTGAACACCGCCCAGCCCACCTTCGACCCGCAGGGCAGCGCGAGCAGGCTCTCGCGCAGCGCATGCTTCGCGAACGCGAGGCGCGACGCCGGCTTGCCGTCCAGCAGTTCGTCGGTCACGTTCATGCTCTGCGTGATGTCGAGCACCACCACGTGCTCGAACAGCCGGCGCTCGATGCGCACGCCGGGGTTCAGGAAGGTGGCGGCCAGCGCGAGCGCCGCCAGTGCCGGCAGCGCATCGAACGYCTTGATCGTCATGGCAGGCCCGGCGAATAGCCGCGCATCGTCGTGACGGCGCGCTCGGCGTCGCGCCGGCCGTCGGCCGGTTCGACCAGCGATTCGTCGGGGTCGGGCAGCAGGCGCTGGGCGCGCTCGAGGTTGTAGCGGGCGTCCCATTGCCCGGGGTCGTGGCGCAGCACCTCGCGGTAGCCCTCCTTGGCCAGCTCCAGCAGCGGGATCGCGAGACCCGGCTGCGTGCCGGCGCGCACCACCAGCGCCTGGCGCACCAGCAGGTTCGCGCTGTTGTAGCGCGCCGCCTGGCCGAGCGCCGAATCGCCCTGCAACGCGCGGTAGCGCTTCAGCGCGTCGTCGGCGGCACCGCTGGCCGCCTGCGCATGGGCCAGCGCGAACTGCAGTTCGGCGGGCGGCGTGCCGTCGTTGCGGGCGACCGGTGGCCCGGCGGCAATCGCCGCGTTCCACCGCTGCAGCCGCCACAGGTGCACGCCGTCGATCACCGCCGCCAGCGCCGCGAGGGCCAGCACCGCGATCACGAGGCGCGTGCGCCGCTGCGGTGTCATCAGGCCCATCGCTTGATCTCCAGCGCCTGCGCACCCAGCAACAGCAGCACGCACAGCAGCGCGATGCCGTGGGCATAGGGCGACAGCTCGCGCCGCGGCACGGTGTCGAGGTAGGTGATCGGCAGGTTCTCCAGCCGGTTCAGGTCGTCGATCGCGGCCTGCAAGGCCTTGTCGTTGTCGGCCTCGTAGGCGCGGTACGGCGTGCCCAGCGACTGGAAGAAGCGGTGCAGCTGGTGCTCAGGCACGGTGTCGGCGGCGCCCAGCGGGTCGCCGGCCTCGGCATTCAGCCCGGGGCTGTTGGCCGAGCGCAGGTAGAACCAGTTGATCGCGGTGCGGTGCTTGCGCGCCGCGAAGGCGATGCGCTCCTGCGTGGCCTCATCGAGCCGGTCGCCGCCGTCGGACACCAGCATCACGATGCGCGAGCCGGTGTAGGGC
>NZ_JBFUGN010001165.1:0-1724 GCF_056402895.1 Rhizobacter sp. P3_B12
CCTTGAATCCACACCGAGCGATGAACACCCGACTGCATTTCACCCTGGCCTGCCTTGTCGCCGCGATGGGCATTCCGCCGGCCGCCCACGCGGCAGACCACCTCGACACCCCCACCGTGATCGCCGACCCGGCGGCCGACATCGGCGACCTCTACGCCTGGACGTCCGCCGACGGCCGGCGGCTGAACCTGGTGATGGACATCGTCGGCCGCCAGTTCTCCGACCAGGTCCAGTACGTGTTCCACGTCGACAGCGGCCCGCGCTTCGGCAGCACGACCAGCAGCACCACCGTCCTGTGTCGCTTCGACGTCGCGAACGCGGCCGAATGCTGGGCCGGTGATGCCGACGAGCTGCGCGGCGATGCCGGCCGGCCCGCGGGCCTCGAAGGCCGCCACAAGCGCTTCCAGGTGTTCGCCGGGCTGCGCGACGACCCGTACTACAACAACGTGAGGGGCACGCGCGCCGCGCTGAACCTCGCGGCCGATGCGATCCAGAAAGGCAAGGCGCCGAAAGATGCCGCCGGCTGCTTCGCGTTCGACGCCGCGACCTCCGCGCAGGTGTTCGCGCAGTGGCGCCAGACCCAGGGCGAGCCGGCGAAGAATTTCCTGGCGGGCTGGAAGACCTCGGCGCTGGTCGTCTCGGTGGACCTGGCGGTCGTCAACCAGGGCGGCCCGCTGCTGGCGGTCTGGGGGCGCACCTACCGGCAACGGCCCGCACCGGGCCGCCCGCTGCTGGGCAAGCCGATCGATCGCATGGGGCGTGCGCTGACCGGCAACGCCCTGTTGCACACCATCGGCTCGAGCGACGACGCGGACGCGATGAAGGAGGACTACAACCGCGCCGACCCAGTGGACTGGCAGAAGTTCGCGCCCGAAATCGGCCGCAACCTGGCGCTGTACGACAGCTTCGACGGCATCCTCGGCAACCAGTGGCTGGCCGCGCGGGCGGACGCCACTCCTGCGCGCTACCAGGCGCTGGCCCGGCTGCTGGCCGACGACAGGCTGTGGGTCGACTCGCGGGTCTCGACCTGCACCCGCTACTTCGCGGTCGAATCGGCGGCCGAGGGCGCACCGGTCAACGACTGCGGCGGCCGCACGCCGAACTACAACGTCAACGGCGTGTTCCGCTCGCTGCTGATCCGCGGCACGCCGGACACCGTCGACGACGGGGTCGACCACGACGACCGCCTGCATTCGACGGCCGTGTTCCCGTTCCTGGCGGCGCCATGAAGCGCGGCTGCATCGCCATGGTGGCGCTCGCCGGGGCGCTGGTCGGCTGCAGCGGAACCTTCCGCGACGGCAACCGCGAAGACCCGCGCGCCACGACCGACGGCGCGATCGCGATCGCCAACCTCGACCACCTGATCGCGCAGGCCACGGGGGATGCAGGCATCGACGAGTTGCTGTTGCTGCGCTCGAAGACGCTGGCCGACTACGAGGCGCTCGATCGCGTCGTTGCACTCGCGGAGGCGGATTCGCACGCCGCCGCCGCACTGCTGCGCCGATCGCGCAGCCGCGCGGCGGTCCATCGCTTCAACGAGGCCCTGGCCGATGCAGAGGAGGCCGCACGGGCTGGCGCCGACAGCCGCACGGTGGCGGCCCAACGCGCAGCCATCCTCGTCGCCATCGGGCGGGCCGATGAAGCGCTTCCCGCGCTCGAATCGAACGTGGCACGCCTCCCCGGCTTCGCATCGCACAGCGCCCTGGCCACCGCCTACGCAGCCG
>NZ_JBFUGN010001166.1:0-1724 GCF_056402895.1 Rhizobacter sp. P3_B12
GGTTCATGCTGCGGCTGCCGCTGCAGGCGGCCGGTGTGCAGGCGGATGCACCGGCCGGCACGGACGGCTGGCGCGTGGCCACGCAAGGCAGCGTGCGGCGCGTGCTGATCGTCGACGACAACCAGGATGCGGCGACCACGATGGCCACCTTGCTGGAGGCGCTGGGCCATGTGCCGGTGGTGGCGCACGACGGTCCGTCGGCGCTGCAGCTGCTGGAGCAGCAGGCGGTCGACATCGCGGTGCTCGACATCGGGTTGCCGGTGATGGACGGCTACGAACTCGCGCAGCGCATTCGCGCGAGGGAGGGGGGCAGCGCGCTGAAGCTGATCGCGCTGACCGGCTACGGGCAGGCGGAGGACCGGCTCAAGTCGGCGGCGCACGGCTTCGACGAGCACCTGGTGAAGCCGGTGGACATGGAGACGCTGCTGCAGTTGTTGCGGTGAGCTTGCTTCAGCCTGCAGCCTTCGCACGCATCTCCTCGTACTTGCCCTTCAGCACGACTGCATAGGCGAGGTCATTGCTGACGTCCGATTGATCGTCCTCATCGAGCATGCCGCCTTTGAGCGAGGTCTCGTACTTCTCGATCAATGCTTCGAGTGCCGAGATGATGCAGTTGATTTCAGACCATTCCATGTCATTGCCCTCAGTCGTGGATCCAGCGGCCACCGCGCAGGATGGCTTCTTCAATCGGCAGCTTGGAGACGCCAACGAGCTTGCACACCTGCTCCGTGTAGACCGTCAGCAGCATGTTTTCCGCCGGGCGGATTGTGTAGTGAGTGATGCCGGTCCTGGGGTCAGTGTTGTCTCGTGTGATGACCAGGCCCTTGGGGACGACAGTCCCGGCTCTGATCCACCACCAATTCGGCTCCGGGCGCGGGGCCGAGAACGTCGAAATGCCGCCGGACATTCCCTTGACGTTGACGAGCCCGCTTGGTGAATCCTTGAATTTCACGATGTCTTTGTCTCTGACATTGTCGAAGCGTGGCGATGTGGAATTCCCGCTTCGATAGAGGTCAAGGTCGATTTTCATCGATGCCTCGATTCGAACAAGGTACTGCTCTGATGTCATGGCCTCTCCTGAGTGTTCAGAATCAGAACTGCAGATTCGATGGTTGAAGCTTGCCGAGCCTGACGCAGCGGTGCTGTCGTTTTGACCGGACGGAGTGCGAACCCGGCCGTGAGTGGGTCGGGCAACTCGGAGGGCAGCTGTGGCTACCCCTGGCGATGTGGCGGATGGCCTGGGGCGCGGAGCAACTTCATCACGCGCCTTTCAATGGTTCGAGGTCCATTGAACATGCCGGGCCGCAGTGTAGGCCTTCAGGCCGTCAGATCGGCAGCGGCGTCACCATGTGCCGCAACAATTCATCCACCCCGCGGATCTGCTCCCCGAACGGCAGCTTGCCCACCCCGCGGAAGAACAACCCCTTCTTCACATCCCCGCGCAGTGCCGCGGCCAGTTGCGTGTCGATGCAGAACTGCCCCCAGCCCGGCAACCCGTCGCGCAATCCGCATTGCGCGAGGCAGTCGAAATCCAGCGTGCAGCGCGGCTTCGCGTGCGCCGTCTGCTGCAGGCGCGGCTCGGCCTTCAGGTAGTTGCGCAGCCAGGCTGTCGGCACCGCGCGCGCCGGCAGGCCGGCCACGCTGGTGAACTCGACCAGGTCTTCATCGCGCGCCTGTGCCAGCACCTGCTTGAAGGCGTCGTGCGCATCGCACTCGTGCGTCAC
>NZ_JBFUGN010001167.1:0-1723 GCF_056402895.1 Rhizobacter sp. P3_B12
GAGCCGGCAGGGCCCGCGGTACACTCCGCGGGCTGCGCAACTGGCGATGGGGCCCGGGATGTCACGATCAGCGTGACGCCCGCCGGCCTGAGGTGGTGAACCACCGGGAAGCGCAGCCGGTTCCGGGTTTCCGGCACCGGTTCAGCCGTTCGCCTGGGCAGCCCCGTGGCCATGTGAGTCCGCCTCGCATGATCCGCCCCGGGGTCTTCTGTTGAAGAGGACTGCCAGCCATGTTCGACCGCACCCACTCCACCGTCGCCCAGGTGGACCCCGAGCTCTTCGCCGCGATCCAGAGCGAGAACCAGCGCCAGGAAGATCACATCGAGCTGATCGCCTCGGAGAACTACGCCTCGCCGGCCGTGATGGCCGCTCAGGGCAGCCAGCTGACCAACAAGTACGCCGAGGGCTACCCCGGCAAGCGCTATTACGGCGGCTGCGAGTACGTCGACATCGTCGAGCAGCTCGCGATCGACCGCATCAAGCAGATCTACGGCGCGGCCTACGCCAACGTGCAGCCCAACTCCGGCTCGCAGGCCAACCAGGCGGTGTTCTTCGGCCTGCTGCAGCCGGGCGACACCATCATGGGCATGAGCCTCGCCGAAGGCGGCCACCTGACCCATGGCATGGCGCTGAACATGAGCGGCAAGTGGTTCAAGGTCGTCAGCTACGGCCTGAACGCGAAGGAAGAGATCGACTACGACGCGATGGAGCGGCTCGCCCACGAGCACAAGCCCAAGCTGATCATCGCGGGCGCCTCGGCCTACAGCCTTCGCATCGATTTCGAGCGCTTCGCCAAGGTCGCGAAGGCGGTCGGCGCGTACTTCATGGTCGACATGGCGCACTACGCCGGCCTGATCGCCGCGGGCGTCTACCCGAACCCGGTGCCRCACGCCGACGTCGTCACCTCGACCACCCACAAGAGCCTGCGCGGCCCGCGCGGCGGCATCATCGTGATGAACGACGAAGCCATCGCGAAGAAGATCAACAGCGCGATCTTCCCCGGCATCCAGGGCGGCCCGCTGATGCACGTGATCGCCGCCAAGGCGGTGGCCTTCAAGGAAGCGCTGGCGCCCGAATTCAAGGTCTACCAGCAGCAGGTCGCGAAGAACGCGGTGGTGCTGGCCGAGACGCTGATCGAGCGCGGCCTGCGCATCGTCAGCGGCCGCACCGAGAGCCACGTGATGCTGGTCGACCTGCGCCCGAAGAACCTGACCGGCAAGGAAGCCGAGGCGCTGCTGGGCCGTGCCCACATGACCTGCAACAAGAACGGCATCCCGAACGACCCGCAGAAGCCGATGGTCACCAGCGGCATCCGCCTGGGCAGCCCGGCCTTCACGACGCGCGGCTTCAAGGAGGAGCAGGCGCGCGCCACCGCCCACCTGATCGCCGACGTGCTGGACAAGCCGAACGACGAGTCGGTGATCGAAGCGGTGAAGGCCAAGGTGGCCGCGCTGACGCGCGACTTCCCGGTGTACCGCGGATGATCGGCCTGCCGGTCACCGGCCGCTGAGCCGTGCGCTGCCCGTTCTGCAGTCACGAGGAAACGCAGGTCGTCGAGACGCGCGAGTCCGATGAAGGCGACGTCGTGCGCCGGCGCCGCCGCTGCCAGAGCTGCGACAAGCGCTTCACCACCTACGAGCGTGCCGAGATCGCGCTGCCGTCCGTCGTCAATAAGGACGGCACGCGCGCCGATTTCGATGCCTCGAAGATCCGCGCCTCGATG
>NZ_JBFUGN010001168.1:0-1722 GCF_056402895.1 Rhizobacter sp. P3_B12
GTACAGGCTCTCGTGGGCGAGCGTCACGTCGTGCAGGTCGACCAGCGGCGCGTCGCGGTGCTCGAGCGCCATGTCGAGGCCGGTCGCCAGCAGGTGGTCGCTGATCGCGTCCAGGCGCTGCGGGCACTCGGGGTGGCCGCGCCCCATGTCGTGCTGCCGGCACTCGGGATGGCTGAAGAACGCAGTGGGCATCGGTGTTCTGAGTCCGGAATCGCGGCGGTTTCGGTTATGGTGATTGCATGAGCACGGACCTGTTGAAAGCCCTTCCCCACCTGAACCGCCTGATCGACCAGATTAGCACGATCATCGTCGGCAAGCGCCCGCAGATCCGTGACTGCGTGGCCTGCCTGCTGGCCGGCGGCCACCTGCTGATCGAGGACGTTCCCGGCGTCGGCAAGACCACCCTCGCGCACGCGCTGGCGGTGTCGCTCGGGCTCAAGTTCTCGCGCAGCCAGTTCACCGCCGACCTGCTGCCCTCCGACCTGATCGGCGTCAGCATCTACGAGCGCAGCAAGGAGGCCTTCGTGTTCCACCCCGGCCCGGTGTTCGCGCAGGTGCTGCTGGCCGACGAGATCAACCGCGCCGGCCCGAAGACGCAGAGCGCGCTGCTCGAGGCGATGGAGGAGCACCAGGTCAGCATCGAAGGCGAGACGCGCGCGCTGCCGTCGCCGTTCTTCGTCATCGCGACGCAGAACCCGACCGACCAGCTCGGCACCTACCCGCTGCCCGAGTCGCAGCTCGACCGCTTCCTGATGTGCATCACGCTCGGCTACCCCGATTACGCGAGCGAGCGCGCGCTGCTGGCCGGCATCGACCGGCGCGAGGCGATCGGCGCGCTGGGCGCGGTGATGACGCCGCAGGACCTGCTCGCGGCGCAGCAGGACGTGCTGCGCGTGCATGCCTCCGACGCGCTGCTCGACTACCTGCAGGCGCTGATCGGCGCGACGCGCAGCGGCGCCTGGTTCGTCGACGGGCTGAGCCCGCGCGCCGGCATCGCGGTGCTGCGTGCGGCCAAGGCGCATGCGCTGCTCGACTCGCGCGACTACGTGGCCCCGGACGACGTGCAGGCGATCCTCGCGCAGACGATCTCGCACCGGCTGGTGCCGGTGGCCGGCGCGGGCCGCGGCGCGCGCGAGCAGGTGCGCGCGATGATCGAATCCATCCCGCTGCCCTGATCCTTCGCCGACCCGACGCCATGCAGGCCGCCGACGCGCTGAAGCTCCCGCTGCGCCCCTTCGCGCTCGCCGCGGGCGCGGTGCGCCAGCGCTTTCGCGCCTGGTGGCAGGCCCGGCTGCCGCACACCGACACGCTGCTGCTGACCCAGCGCAACGTCTACATCCTGCCGACCCGCGCCGGGCTGATGTTCGCGCTGACGCTGATGGTGCTGCTGGTCRCGTCGATCAACTACCAGCTGAACCTCGGCTACGTGCTGACCTTCCTGCTGGCCGGCAGCGGCATCGTCTCGATGCACCTGACGCACAACACGCTGCGCGGCATGACGCTGCACCTGCGCCCGCCGGCGGCGGTGTTCGCCGGAGACCCGGCGCCGCTCGCGGTCACGCTGACGAGCCCGGCGGCCGAACGCTTCGGCATCGGCCTGCGCCTCGAATCGTCCGATGCGGCGACGCTGACCTGGGCCGACGTGCCGGCCGGCGGCCAGTCCGCGACCCAGGTCAGCTTCGTGCCGCGGGCGCGCGGGCTGCACCCGGTGCCGGCGATCAG
>NZ_JBFUGN010001169.1:0-1722 GCF_056402895.1 Rhizobacter sp. P3_B12
GCGCTACCCGGTGAAGACGCGCAAGCTCAAGCGCAGCCGGCGCAGCAACGCCTGGCTGTGGCTGCAATGGGGCGACAGGCTGTGGCTGCTGCAGCGGCCCGGCAGCGGCGTGTGGGCCGGGCTGTGGAGCCTGCCGGAGTTCGACACGCCCGAGGCGCTCGATGCGGCATCGGCCGACTGGCCCGGCACCCCGCAGGGCCTGCCGATGTTCACGCACGTGCTGACCCACCTCGACTGGACGCTGCAGCCGGTGCGCTGGACCTTGCCCGCCGATGCCGCGGCCGCCGACGTGGCGGCGATCACCGCGACGCTGGCGCGCGATGGGCAGCGCGGCGAATGGGTCACGCTGGCGCAGGCGCTCGCGATGGGCCTGCCGGCACCGCTGCGCAAGCTGCTGACCGGCACGCCGCCGGGTTGACGGTGCCTACTTGACGACGCCCTTGCTGCGCAGGAATTCGTCGACCAGCTGAAGCCGCACCGCGGCGTCCGGCAGCTCCATCAGCTTCTGCTTCGCGGCCAGCGAGATCGGCAGGATCTCGCACCAGCGGTTCGCGACCCAGCCGGCGTTGTCGAACAGGAAGGGCTTCAGGAAGGGCTCGGAGCCCTGCTGCTTCAGCGTCGCGATCGCATTGGCCAGGCCGCGCACCGTCTCGATCATCGCGTCGACCGGCAGCGAGGCCTCGTCGTCGTCGAGCATCTCGATCTCGGCCAGCCACAGGCCATCGGCCTGCTGGCGCATCCGGTTCACCCCGAAGCGATGGGTGCCGCGGCAGCGCACCTGCAGGATGCCGTGCTGCGCGCTGTCGACGTCGATCAGCTCGGCCATCACGCCGGTTTCCTCGAGGGCGACCGGCTCGCCCGGCTTGCGCACCTCGCCGCCCTGGCGCAGCGCGACCACGCCGAACGGCGTGTTCTCGCGCAGGCAGGTGCTGATCAGGTCGAGGTAGCGGGCTTCGAACACCTTCAGGCTCAGCAGCCCGCCAGGAAACAGCACCGCCTGCAGCGGGAACAACGGAACGTCGGTGGTGGAGATGTCGGGAGTCATTCAGCAGCGCGGCCGGGTGGGCCGCGTTCTCAATCGCGGGCGTCGAGCTCGCGGTGGCGAATCAATGTACCGCTGCGCGCGGCAAAACGCTTCGCCAAGGATTCGGTGAGGTAGACCGAGCGGTGCTGGCCACCGGTGCAACCGATGGCAACCGTCAGATAGCTGCGCTGGTCGCGTTCGAACGACGGCAGCCAGCGTGCGATGAAGGATTCGATCTGGGCCAGCATCTCGGCCACTTCGGGTTGGGCTTCCAGGTAGGCGGCGACCTCGGGATCGCGACCGGTCTGCGGGCGCAGTTCGCGGATGTAGTGCGGGTTCGGCAGGATGCGCACGTCGAACACGAAATCGGCATCGAGCGGCACGCCGTGCTTGAACGCGAACGACTCGAACACCAGGGTCAGTCGGTGCGCCATCGCCTTCACCAGGTCGCGCATCCACAGGCGCAGCTGGGCCGGGCGCAGCTGGCTGGTGTCGACGACGGTGGAGACCTCGCGCAGCTCGGCCAGCAGCTCGCGTTCGAGCTCGATCGCCTCGGTGAGTGCGCGGTGACCGTCGGCGGCGCGGTCGTCCTTGCGGCGGCCGGGCGACAGCGTCGCGGCCTCTTGCGACAGCGGGTGGGGGCGGCGCGATTCGGAGAAGCGGCGCACCAGCGTGTCGGTGTTCGAATCGAGGAACAC
>NZ_JBFUGN010001170.1:0-1721 GCF_056402895.1 Rhizobacter sp. P3_B12
CTACCAGGGGACGCCCGCCATGCCGTCCTGCTCGTCCATCGAGGGGGCCTGGTCATGCCGCTGCCCACCGGCCGACGGCAGCAGCGCCGACATCGAAGCCGATGCCGCCCGCCAGGTCTTCGCGCTGCGGCTGAGCAGCGCCGCCTCGGGTGTCACCACGGTCGAGTCGATCGGCTGCAGTGGCGCCGCCGCCGCCTGCCTGGCACCTGCGGGCGCGGGTGCCCCCCCGGCGGCCCACGTCACGCGGACCTGGGCCGACGTGGCCCGCATCCCGGCCATCGACGTCCGGCCGGTCGCGGCCGTCACGGCGCGAGGCTCCGTGCAGCTGCGTGGCGAGCCGACCGTCGTGCACCACGGGATCGCGAGCGGCGGCCTCACGCTGCACGCCGGCGCCGAAGCCGACCCGGGCGACGCCAGGCTGATCGGCCCACCCGGTGCACCAGCGCTGTCGACCATCGCCGGCGCCGATGCGGTGCTCGCCTCGCTCGACGCGGCGCAGTTCTTCGCCAGCGTCTTCCGGATGAACCGCACGACATGGCAGGCCCAGCCCGTGGCGCGCTTCGTGACCTGCACGACGCCCTGCGACGCCGAGGTCTCCCGACAGCTCGCGCCGCCCGGGTCGGCAACCCTGCTCTGGCTCGACGGCGGCCTGCGGCTGGACGGCGCCACCGAGCTCGGCTCGCCCACGCGACCGGTGCTGCTGATCGTCGACGGCGCCGTGCACCTGCGCGGGCCGGCGCGCATCCACGGCGTGCTGTACCTGCGCAGCGCCGAATGGCGCGACGAAGCCGGGGCCACGCTGCACGGTGCCCTGCTGGCCGAGAACGATCTGCGGCTGTCCGGGCCGACCCGCATCGAGCACGACGGCGCCGTCATCGAACACCTGCAGATGTGCTGCGGCACCTGGGCCCGCGTGCCCGGCAGCTGGCGCGACTTCTGATGCACAGCACCTTCAGGGCGCCACCCRCCGCCCGGGTGGCCGCCGGCGCCGCCCTGCTCGAAGCGCTGCTTGCGTTGCTGCTGGTGTCGCTGCTGTCGGCGGCGTTGCTGCACCAGCAGGACGCACTGCGCCATGCCCGCACCGCGGCCCGGCAGCGGATCGATGCACTTCAGCTCGCACGGCGGGAGTTCGATCGCCTGCGCGGCCCGGCCGCATCGTCACCGGCCGCCACGACGCCGGTGCCGTTCGAGCTCAGCCACAGCGAGCAATCCGCGGCGCCCGAAGCATCCGAGGCGCCCGCCCTGCGCGACCTCAGCGTCGTCGTGAGCTGGCGCCACCCCGCCGGCGGCCTGCATCGCGTGCAGCTGGATGCCCGCGTACCGCGTGCCTCGCCGGTCTACGACGCCGTGCTGGGCCTCGCCCCGCAAGACATCGCGATCGCCCGGCCGCTCGGGCGGGCACCGGACATCCCGTTCGAATCGATCTCGATCACCCCCGACCGAAGCCTCTGGCAACCCGGCGGGCCGGGTGCGGCGGGCTGGGTGTTCGGCGATGCGGACGGGGTGATCGTCGCGCGCTGCAGCGCTGCACCGTCCGGCTGCGAAGCCGCGAGCGGCACCCTGCTGAGCGGCCACCTGCGCTTCTCGGCCAGCGCGCCGCCGGACCCCGCCACGCCGGGCGACCCGCTGCTGCCGCTGGGCGTCGTCCTCGCGCTCGACGGCCCGCCGGCGCGGACCGTCCGCTGCACCATCCAGCCCGTCGCCAGCGCCGGTGCGCGCTT
>NZ_JBFUGN010001171.1:0-1721 GCF_056402895.1 Rhizobacter sp. P3_B12
CACTTGGGTCGGCACCTGGGCGTGGGTCGGGCCGACGGTGGTGGCCGCGAGCGTGGCGGCGGCGAGCAGTTGACGGGTGATGTGCATGGGTGGCTCCCTGGGGTGGGTGCCGCCCTGGGCGGTACTGCTGGCTGTCGGGCTGGCGTGATGTGGATCAGACCAGCGAGGCGGGCGCGGGGAAATCAGCTTCGGGCTGATTTGAAGCGGGCGAAATGCTGAGGGTGTTGGAAGGGATCGAGTGCATGTTGCACTCAAGTCCTAAAAATCCTAATATGTGCACAGTGCATGCATTGCATGGCGTCCCGGCCGGACACGCTCCACATCAAAGGATTCTCGATGACCTCCATCACCCACGACGTCCTGATCGTCGGGGCCGGCGCTGCCGGCCTGACCCTGGCCCTCGAGCTGGCGCGCCGCAACCTGTCGTTCCGCTTGGTCGAGAAGCTCGAACACCCCTTCGCCGGCTCGCGCGGCAAGGGCATCCAGCCCCGCACGCAGGAGATCTTCGAGGATCTCGGCGTCATCGRCCGGCTGGTGGCGGCGGGTGGCTTCTACCCACCGCCGCGTTCGTACCGCGAGGACGGCACGTTCGAAGACTCGCCGTCGGTCGCTGCCACTGACGCCAAGCCTGGCGAACCGTACAACCTGCCGCTGATGGTGCCGCAGTTCCTGACGGAACGCGTGCTCCGGGAGCGGCTGCGCGAGCTCCGTCACGCGCCGGAATTTGCGTGCGAACTGACCGCATTCGAGCAGGACGACGACGGCGTGACCGCCCGCCTGGCCGGCCCGCGCGGCGCCGAGGTGCTGCGTGCGCGCTACCTGGTCGGCGCAGACGGCGGCCGCAGCTTCGTGCGGCGTGCGCTGGGCATCGGCTTCGAGGGCAAGACGCTCGGGGTTCGCGCGGTGGTGGCCGACCTCCTGCTGCACGGGCTGGGCCGCGATGCCTGGCATCGATTCAACGACGGCTCGATGGAGCGCCAGATGTCGCTCTGCCCGCTGGCCGGCACCGAGCTCTTCCAGCTGCAGGCGCCCGTGCCGATGCAGGGCGAGGTGGCCGTGACCGCTGCTGCGCTGAACGACATGGTCGCCAGCCGCACCGGCCGCGACGACATCGTGATCGACGAGGTGCATTGGGCTTCCGTCTACGAGATGAACGCCCGCCTGGCGGACCGCTACCGCGTCGGGCGGGCGCTGCTGATCGGGGACGCCGCACACACGCATCCGCCGACCGGCGGGCAGGGCCTGAACACCAGCATCCAGGATGCATGCAATCTGGCATGGAAGTTGGATGCGGTTCTGCGCGGCGCGCCCGCGTCGCTGCTGGACACCTATGAGGAGGAGCGGCGTCCGATCGCGGCCGAGATGCTCGGCATGGCCACGCGTCTGCTGCGCGAAGCGTCGCAAGGGCCGATGCGGCGCGGCCGCGAGGTCAAGCAGCTCGACATCGGCTATGCCGGGTCGTCGCTCGCACTCGACAGGACTGCAGGCGGCCGGGCAGTCGTTGCCGGGAGCCGCGCGCCCGACGCCCTGTGCCGCGGGGCGGGCGGGTTGCCGCGCCGCCTGTTCGAGCTGTTCCGGGGCGCGCACTGGACCTTGCTGTGCCACGGGCCGCTCGATGCGGCATCTGCCCTTCCGGCACGGGCCGGCCTGCACATGCACGTCGTCGGCGAGACCGGCGACATCCTGGACGTGCACGGTGAGTTCCGCGCCCACTATGGCGT
>NZ_JBFUGN010001172.1:0-1717 GCF_056402895.1 Rhizobacter sp. P3_B12
ACGTGGGGCATGCCGAGCGCTGGGATGCGATCGAGATCGACGGCTCGATCGCGGCGCGCGACTGCAGCGTGCGCTACCGGCTCGGCGGCCGGGTGCTGGCCGTCGCGACGATCGGGCGCGACCTGGCGAGCCTGCGTGCCGAGCGCGAGCTGGAAAGCGCCGTGGCGGCGTAGCGCAGGGTCATTCGTGGTCGGCCGTCGTGCCGCCGGCGGCATGGCGCAGCCCGTCGAGCGCCGGCTGCACGAMGGCGGCATCGGACTCTTCGGCGAACACCGCATAGGCCGGGTACAGGAACTCGGGCGCGCCCTTCACGCGGTACAGCCGGCCGCTGTCGAGGTGCTTGCGCACGACCGCCAGCCGGAAGTAGCCGGAGCCGCCGTTGGCCAGCACGAACTCGCGCCCGAGCGGGCCGAGGCCGGCGGTCACCGCCGCATGGCCCAGGTGCGGAAACGCGAGGCTGTGCTGCTGCGCGAACTCCGGGCCCCAGTCGACGTAGACGTAGTCGGCGGGGTCGAGCTTGCGAACCCGCTTGTGGGTGGGCTTGTGCGTGGTGACGAGCACCAGCTTCTCCTCGATCAGCAGCTCGATGCGCAGGCCCGGGCGGCGCTGCGGTGCGTAGACGACCGCGATGTCGAGCATGCCGGACGCCACGCGGTCCATCAGCTCGGGCGCGACGCCCACCTCGGTGCGCAAGGCGAGTTGCGGCGCGACGTTGCGCATCCACAGCAGCCAGTCGAGCAGCAGCGGATCCCACAGGCTCATCTCGCAACCGATGGTCAGCACCGATTCATGGCCGGGCGGCACGGCCACCTGGTGGCGCGCCCGCTCCCACACCTGCACCATCATCGAGGCGTGGCGCACGAAGCGCTCGCCGGCCGGCGTGAGCGACGCGCCGGCCTTGCTGCGCACGAACAGCGTGGCGCCGACCGCTTCCTCCAGCGCCTTCACGCGGGCACTGACCGCCGTCTGCGTGACGTGCAGCCGCTCGGCGGCGCGAACGAAGCTGCCGGTCTCGACGATGTCGAGGAAGGTGCGGGCGAGGGTCACGTCCACGGCGTCTCCAGCGGCAGATTTGAATGCAACATTGTTGCTCTTATCGGCCAATAAAGATCGCTTTACCGGAATTCAAGCAAGGACGACCATTCGCAGCACGCCAACAGAAGGAGTCCAAGATGAACACACGCTCTTCGAACACGACCCCGCGACGCGACACGTCGGAGCGCCCGCAGGCGGGGCCCGCGCAGCGGACGGCCGTGCCGCAGAAGAAGCCCGACGCGCAACGCACGGCCGGCTCCGCCCAGAGCCGCAGCGAAGCACGCCATGCGACGCGCGTGGCCGCCGAGAGCGAGGTCTTGATCGTCGGGGTCTGAGCGGGCCCGCCCGCTTTGCTCAGCTGGCGCCGGTCTCGGGCAGCTTCGCGATCACCTTGATCTCGAACTGGAACCCGTAGAGCCAGGTCACGCCGATGCCGGTGAGCGTCGGGTGAGGTGCGTTGCCCCAGTACTCCGGCACGATCTTCCAGATCGTCTCGAACGTCGATTCCGGATCGACGATGAAGACGGTCACGTCGACCACGTCGTCGAAGGTGCAGCCGGCAGCCGCCAGGATGGCATTCAGGTTGTCGAACGCGAGCCGCACCTGGGCCTGCAGGTCCGGCTCGGGAGAGCCGTCCGGCCTGCTGCCGACCTGCCCCGACACGAACAGGAAGCCGTTGGAC
>NZ_JBFUGN010001173.1:0-1710 GCF_056402895.1 Rhizobacter sp. P3_B12
CACAAAGGCGCGGGTGGGGAGTCTGGGGAGCGCCAATCAGGGCGGGGCGCCGGAGCTGGCTGGTTTCGTGGCCCCGCGCGAAGCGCGATCGTCAACTGACTGTCGCCCACTGTTTGACCACAACGAACGAAGTGAGTGGCGGGAGTTTGGGCGACGGGCCACGAAACCAGTCAGCGGAGGGCAGTCATTGCCCCGCCAGGGGCAATGACCGCACCGACCGGCGAGCCCCAGACTCCCCGCCCGCGCCTTTGCCACGCAGCCACCCAGTCAACGTTCCCGAAACGCCTCTTTGGACTTCAGCATCGGCCGCAGCAGGAAGCTCAGCACCGACCGCTCCCCGGTCCGCACCTCCACCGAGCCGGTCATGCCCGGCAGCACCGTCAGCGGCTTGCCCTTCTCGCGCAGCGTGGAGCGCTCGGTGCGCAGCATCACGCGGTAGTAGGTCTGGTCCGGCGCGGCCGCCTTCTCGGTGTCGCCGAGCGCGTCAGGACTGATGTACTCGATCTTGCCCTTCAGCCCGCCGTAGGTCGTGTAGTCATAGGCCGCCAGCTTGACCTCGGCCGTCTGCCCGACCCGCAGGAAGCCGATCTCCGACGGCTTCACGCGCGCCTCGATCAGCACCCGCGACGTGATCGGCACGATCTCCATCATCGCGGCGCCCGGGCTCACGACGCCGCCCACCGTCACCGAGCGGATGTTCTTCACCAGCCCGCGCACCGGCGACTTCAGCACCGTGCGGCGCAACACATCCTGCCGGCCGGCGAGTTGCTCCTCGATCTGCGCCAGGTCGGTCTGCACCCGCACGAGCTCGGTGCTCGCGTCCTGCCGGAAACGATTGACCCGCTCCTGCGACTGCAGGTGCAGGTCGTTGACCTGGCGGCGCAGCCGCATCACCTCGACCTCCGACATCAGGCCCTTCGCCGACATCGCCTCCGAGACGCCCAGCTCCTTCATCACCAGTTCGATGCTGCGGCTGTTCGAGCGCACCGCCTCGTCGAGCCCGCGCTTGCGGGCGTTGTAGGCATCGGTCTCCGATTCCACGACGCTGGACAGCGCCGACACGTCGGATGGGAACTGCAAGGCCCGGCCGTTCGCCTCGGCCGTCAGCCGCGCGACCGTGCCGCGCAGCGCAGCGCGCTTGACCTGGCCCTCGTTCTGCTGCGATTCGAAGCGCGTCGGGTCGAGCTGCGCCAGCTCCTGCCCCTCCTGCACCTGCATGCCCTCGCRCACGAACAGCTCGCGCAGGATGCCGCCCTCCAGGCTCGCGATCACCTGCTCCTTGCCGTCGGGCACCACGCGGCCGTCGGCACGCGTGATCTCGTCGACGCGAGCGGTCGACGCCCATGCGATCGCGACGATCACCGCGAGCGCCATCAGGTACAGCGTCCAGGTCGCGCGCGACATGTCGTCCATCACCTGCGCGGCGCGGACCTCGCTGAGGAACTTGGCGTCGCCGGCTTTCAGCTCGGCTTGTTTCTTCTTGCCGAACATGCTCAGACTGCCGCCTCACGTTGCACCGGTTGGGTGGCCGGATGCAGGTGGACATTGCCCGGGCCCGTGCCCTCCGGCGTCGCCGTCGCCGCCGGCTTCGCACCCGACAACGCCGCCAGCACCTGGGCCTTCGGCCCGTCGAGCACGACCCTGCCGCCGTCGACCACGATCACCCGCTGCGCCAGCTCCAGCACCGCCGGGCGGTGCGTCACCATGATC
>NZ_JBFUGN010001174.1:0-1710 GCF_056402895.1 Rhizobacter sp. P3_B12
GCTGCGGGTGCTGCTGCACCTTCTCCAGCTGCGGCGGCATCGCCGGCACGCCCTGCGCGGCCAGCCGCCCCTGCAGCTCCAGCATCGCGACATTCATCGTCAGCGCGGCCTTCACGATGCTGTGCGTGCGCGCGGCACTCCAGCCGAGGCGGCGCGCCATCAGGCAGCACAGCAGCGCGCTGTGCAGCGAATGCGTCACCCCGTACAGCAGCATGCGCGGCCGGTCCTTGCGCACCGACAGGAAGATGCCGATGTCGGGATCGCGCTCGATCAACGCGACCAGGCTGCCCGCGAACTCGTCGATGCGCGCCGGAAAGCCCGGCTCGGCCAGGCTCTTCAGCAGCCGGTCGAGCCGCCACAGCGTCTTCTCCCACAGGTCGAACAGGTTGGCAGGGCGCGCTTCCCGGGGCTGCGCCGCGCGGGCCACCGCCTTCACCTCTTCCAGGTCGACATACGCGCCGCGCCGCAGCAGGGCCTGCAACTGGCCGTCGTCGACGAACACATGGCCCTTGGCCAGCAGCAGCACGCCACCCTCGTCCCGCACGCCCCAGGGCAGCGGAGCCCCCAGGCGAACCTGGGATTGCACCAATCTGAGCAGTTCCATCTCTCGACCTCCACGCGACTCCCCGCGGTGCGGAGGCACCGGGGCTTGCGTGGATGTCGACGCCGCACGGGGCGCCGGCAAGAGGACATGCGTCACCTCCCGGTGCGCATGCTCCCGGTCCGATCAGACGCCGGTGTAGGCCGTCTTCACCGTCGTGTAGAACTCGCGGGCGTAGCTGCCCTGCTCGCGCGGGCCGTAGCTGGAACCCTTGCGGCCGCCGAACGGCACGTGGTAGTCGACGCCGGCGGTCGGCAGGTTGACCATCACCATGCCGACTTGCGCGTGGCGCTTGAAGTGCGTCGCGTACTTCAGCGAGCTGGTCGCGATGCCGGCCGACAGGCCGAACGGCGTGTCGTTGCTCACGGCCAGCGCCTCGTCGTAGTCCTTCACGCGGATCACCGAGGCCACCGGGCCGAAGATCTCCTCGCGGTTGATCGTCATGCGCTGGGTCGAATCGACGATCAGCGCCGGCGCGAGGAAGAAGCCTTCGGTCTCGGCCTTCACGCGCTGGCCGCCCGCCAGCAGGCGCGCGCCTTCGGCCTGGCCGAGCTCGATGTAGCGCTCGTCCTGCTCAAGCTGCGCCTTCGAGACCACCGGGCCGATGTCGATGCCGGCGCCCAGCGCATGCCCGACCTTCAGGCCGCGCACGCGCTCGGCCAGCGCCTCGACGAATCGGTCGTGGATGCCGGCGGTGACGATCAGCCGGCTCGAGGCGGTGCAACGCTGGCCGGTCGAGAAGAACGCGCTCTGCGCGCACAGCTCCACCGCCTGCTTCAGGTCGGCGTCGTCGAGCACCACCTGCGGGTTCTTGCCGCCCATCTCGAGCTGCACCTTCGCGCCGCGCGCGACCGCGGCCTGCGCGACCTGCTTGCCCACGTTCTGCGAACCGGTGAAGCTGATCGCATCGATGCCCGGGTGGTCGACGATGGCCTGCCCGACCTCGCGGCCGGCGCCCATCACCAGGTTGAACACGCCCGCCGGCAGGCCGGCGCGCGTGATGATCTCGGCCAGCGCCCAGGCCGAGCCCGGCACCAGATCAGCGGGCTTGAACACCACGCAGTTGCCGAACGCGAGCGCCGGCGCGATCTTCCACGCGGGGATCGCGA
>NZ_JBFUGN010001175.1:0-1709 GCF_056402895.1 Rhizobacter sp. P3_B12
CAGTAGCCCGCCATTCCCTCGATGCCCGCTGTCGCCATGGCCACGCGCCCGACCACCCTGGGCCGCTTCGAACTGCGGCGCCTGCTCGGCAAGGGCGCGCAGGCGACGGTGTGGCTGGCCCACGACCCGCGCCTGGAGCGCGAGGTCGCCGTCAAGCTGATGCGCCCCGGTGCCGACACCGAAGCGGTGGGCCACTGGCTGCAGGAGGCGCGCAGCGTCAGCCGGCTGACCCATCCGCACATCGTGCCGGTGTTCGAGGCCGACGTGCACGAGCAGCAGCCGTACCTCGTCTTCGAATACGTGGCCGGCCCGACGCTGGCCGAGCAACTGCGCGCGAAGGGCGCGATGCCGGCGCGCGAGGCGGTGGAGATGATGCTCGGCGTGCTGGACGCGCTGACCGCCGCGCATGCCGCGGGCGTGATCCACCGCGACCTGAAGCCGTCGAACATCCTGGTCGACGGCGAGGGCCGGGCGCGCGTGATGGATTTCGGCATCGCCGCGAGCGTGAATGCACAGCATGTGCAGCAGGTGGTCGGCACGCCCGGCTACATGTCGCCCGAGGCCACGCACGGGCTGAAGCCGGCGCCGGCGATGGACCTGTTCTCGGCGGCGCTGGTGCTGGCCGAGATGCTGTGCGGGCGGCAGCTGCTGATCGAGAAAGACCCGTTCCGCGCGATGTACCGCGTGGCGCACGAGGACATGGTGTGGCCGAAGGATGCCGCCGGCGATGCCGACGATGCGCTGCGCGCGATCGTGATGCGCAGCCTCGCGCGCGATCCGGGGCAGCGGCATGCCGACGTGCCCACCTTCCGCAAGGCCTTGCAGGACTGGCTGGTGCCGGCCGGCAGCGATGCACCGGCGGCGCAGGCGGCCCAGGGCGGCAGCGGCACGCTGGACTTCCTGCTGCGGCGCATGCGGCACAAGAGCGATTTCCCGGCGATGTCGGATTCGGTGGTGCGCATCCAGCGCGTCGCGAACTCGGAGACCGAGAGCCTGTCCAGCCTGTCGAGCGAGATCCTGAAGGATGTCGCGCTGACCAACAAGCTGCTGCGGCTGGTGAACACCGCGCACTACGCGCAGTCGGGCGGCGGCAGCATCAGCACGGTGTCGCGTGCGGTGGCGCTGATCGGCTTTGCCGGCATCCGCAACATCGCGCTCAGCCTGGTGCTGCTGGAGCACATGCACGACAAGGGGCATGCKAACCAGCTGAAGGAGGAGTTCCTGCGCTCGCTGATGGCCGGCTCGCTGGCCAACGAGCTGCTGCCGGGGTCGAAGGAGGGCGAGGAGGCCTTCATCGGCGCGATGTTCCAGAACCTGGGCCGGCTGCTGACGGAGTTCTATTTCCCGGACGAGGCGCGCCAGGTGCGCAAGCTGACCGGCAGCAAGGGCGTGGGCGGCTCGACGATGGGCGAGCATGCGGCGTCGATCAGCGTGCTGGGGCTGAGCTTCGAGGAGCTGGGGCTGGGCATCGCGAAGGCCTGGGGCTTCCCCGAGAGCCTGCAGCGCTGCATGCGCCGGCCGGTGGGCGATTTCCCGACGCGGCCGTGCGAGAAGGTTGACCGCCTGCGCTGGATCGCGATGGCAGCCAACGAGGTGACCGACGCGATGATGCAGGCCGAGCCGGGCCGCGCGAGCAGCGCGATCGCGGCGGTGGCGCAGCGCTATGCGCGCGTGCTCGAGATCAGCCCGCGCGACATGCAGGCCGCGGC
>NZ_JBFUGN010001176.1:0-1709 GCF_056402895.1 Rhizobacter sp. P3_B12
GTGCGCATGCGCACCAGCTCCCACGCACCGTGCAGCTTCTCGCCCTCCAGCGTGAAGGCGATCTTGCCGGCCGCCAGGCCCTTCTTCGCCTCGCGCACGCCCCCCACCGGCTGCCAGCTGCCGCGGTCCCAGACGATCACGTCGCCGGCGCCGTAGTGGCCTTCGGGGATGTGGCCCTCGAAGCTGTTGTACGAGACCGGATGGTCTTCGGTGCGCACCGCGAGCCGCTTCTCGGCCGGGTCGAAGCTCGGCCCCTTGGGCACCGCCCACGACAGCATCACGCCGCCCAGTTCCAGACGGAAGTCGTAGTGCAGCCGCGTCGCATCGTGCTTCTGCACGACGAACACCAGCGCATCGCCAGCCTTCGCCCGCTCGCCGCGCGGCTCCGGCGTCTGGCTGAAATCGCGCTTGCTCCAATAGGTGTGCAGCGGGTCGGCTGGTGTCGATGCACGCGAACTGCGCTCCATGGCCCGCTCCTCAGGCACGCTTGCGCGCGGCGGTCTTGCGGGCCGGCGCCTTGGATGCCGATGCGACCTTCCCCTTCAGGCTCTTCGCGAGCAGCTCGGTCAGGTCGACCACGTTGCTCGGGCCGCTCTTCTCGCCGCTGTCTTCCATTGCTTCCACCTGCTCGGTCTCGCCGCGCTCGATGCGCTTGGCGACGAGCGCGTGGATCGCCTCGCTGAAGCGATCCGCATACGCCTCGGGCTTCCAGGTCTCGGTCATGTCGCCGATCAGCTGCTTCGCCATCTTCAGTTCGGCCTCCTTCAGGTTCGTGCCCTTCTTCCCCTCGGGCGGCAGCTTGATGTCGGCCCACGGGCGAATGTCCGCCGCCCAGCGCAGCGTGTTCAGCATCAGCGCCGGGCCGCTCGGGATCAGCGCCGCCAGGTGCTCCTTGGTGTGCATCACGACGCGCGCGATGCCGATCACGCCCGAGGCGAGCATCGCCTCGCGCAGCAGCGCATACACCTTCTCGCCCTTGGCCAGCGGCTCCAGGTAGTAGGGCCGGTCGAGCAGCGTGAACGGGATCTCGTCGGCATGCGCGAACGATTCGATCTCGATCGTCTGCGTGGTCTTCGGGTACGCAGCCTTGATCTCGTCGTCGCTCAGCACGACGTAGTCGCCGCCCTCGACCTTCACGCCCTTCACGATGTGCGACTTGTCGATCTCGCGCCCGGTGCGCTTGTTGACCCGCTTGTAGCCGACCGGGTCCATCGAGCGCTTGTCGAGCCAGTCGAAGTCGACGCCCGATTCCGACGACGCCGGGTACAGCGCGACCGGCACGTGCACCAGCCCGAAGCTGATGGCGCCTTTCCAGATGGCATGCGGCATGGCGGGACTCCTTGGGACGTGGTTCAGCGAGCTTCGACGACGAACCGAGCCTAGGGCGACCGCAGCGCAGGGCACCAGCGGCAGATCGCGCGCGTTGATGTAGGAAGACGCCGGCAGCAAAAATCTTTCTATCCGACTGGACGGCCCGTGCCGGCAGGAGTTCAATGGCCTCGCTGTAATTGGAACCGGTTCCAATGACCGCAGTACAGGGACCGTTTCTGCCACTCAAACGAGGAGACAGACATGAAACAGGTCCCATCACGCGGGTCGGGCCGCGCTTTGGCTTCGAGCATCGGGTTGACCGCCCTGCTGCTCGCGGCCTGCGGTGGCAACGACCCCGCCGCCCCTTCATCCGGCACGGTCAAGGAGCAGGCGAAGGC
>NZ_JBFUGN010001177.1:0-1704 GCF_056402895.1 Rhizobacter sp. P3_B12
ACGTGATGGGACCGACACCTGCCTTCTCGCTGCTGCTGCAGAACAGCTTCGACGGTAAGAACCTGGTGATGAAGTTCAACCGGGCGGTGAGCAGCAAGGTAAGCCTGCCGCTCAAGAACGACGACTACGCGGTCTACGACCTGAGCGCGCAGGCCTTCGCCGATGCCGCCGACGAGATCGGCTACCTCTGCCTGTTCTGACCTGGGCCACAACATGAACGACACCATCCTGCTGGGCGAACAGACCATCGAGGTCGCCCCGATCCCCCTGGGCCGGCTGAAGAAGTTGCTGCCCGCCTTCAACCGCGCCGGCCTGGCCTTCAAGAACGGTCGCCTCGATGAAGTCGTCTTCGACGACATCGTGCTGGTGCTGTCCGCCGGCACCGGCATGTCGGTCGAGGAAGTCGAGCTGCTGCCGGCCACGATGGAGCAGCTGAGCGCTGCCCTCGATGTCGTCGCCAAGGTCGCAGGCCTGGAGACGAAGGTGGCCGGGGTGGGGGCCGCGGTGGGGGGCGCCGTGGGGGAAGCGGGGGCGTCCTTGGCGGCACTGCCGGGGACGCCTGGAACAGCCTCTACGCCTGGCTGATCACGGCGACCGGCTGGACCTGGGTCTACATCGACGACCAGGTCACGCTGCCGCAGGTCTCTGCCTTGGCCGACTTCTGGCGTCACACGCCGCCTGCCGCACTGCAGCTCCGGCGCATTGCACTCGCGATCGGCATCAAACCCGAGCGGTCGGCCGCGCCGGCCTCGCCTGATCCCGAGAGCGCGATGGAGCAGGCACGAAGCATCGGCATGGTCGTCGCCCATGGCCGTCCCGATGACCCGATGTTGTCCTTCCTCGACCTTTGACCCTGAGAACCCTTTGAGCATTCACCACCCGCATGGCTGATCCCCGCGCCCGCGTCGTCGTTGACGGCGATGTCACTCCCCTGCGCCAGGCGCTGCGTTCCGGCATGGACAGCGTCCAGCAGTTCGGCGACAGGGCCGCCTCACATGTCGGCTCCCTCAGTGGTCCGCTGGAAGCGATCCAGGGCAAGTTCCTGGCGATCACGGCGATCCTGGGTGGTGGCGCGCTGTTCGGCAAGGCGATCGAGCAGACCGCCAAGTACCAGGAGCAGAGCATCCAGCTGGGTAAATCGCTGGGCGTGTCGGCCACCAGCGCCAGCACCTGGATCGCAGCGCTCGAGGATGTCGGCGCGACCACCGAGGAGATGTCCACCGCGGGCCGAGGCCTGCTGAAGCACCTCAACGAGGACGAGGGCGCGCTGAACCGCCTCGGGCTCGCCACGCGCGACAGCACCGGTGCACTGCGCCCGATGAACGAACTGATGCTGGATGCGATCAAGCTGACCGGCGAGTACAAGGAAGGCACCGACCGCAACGTCGCTGCCAACCAGCTCTTCGGCAAGGGCATCGACGCCAGCTCGGCGCTTCTGAAACTCAACAGCGATACGGTGCGCGAGAACGCCGAGCTGATGGGAGAACTCGGCCTGCTGGTCGGGCAGGAGCAGGTCGATGCCTACAACGCCTTCGACAGCGCGGGCGACAAGGCGGCGCTCGTCATGAAGGGCTTCGCCAACACGATCGGCAACGTGCTGATGCCGGTGGTGACCAAGCTCGCCGAGTGGTTCGTGGCGGTCGGGCCGACCGCCATCACGGTGACGCGCGGCGCGATCGGCGGGCTGACTGCCGTCTTCTGGGG
>NZ_JBFUGN010001178.1:0-1700 GCF_056402895.1 Rhizobacter sp. P3_B12
GCGCAGGGCAGTGCGTGATGTCATCGTCGTCTCCTGGATGCGGATCGTCGCCGCAGCCCCGCCTTTATGCGCCGTTCGAGCCCGCCTGTCCGTCACCGAGGCGACGCAGCAACTGCGCCGTCTCGGCATCGGCCGGGAAGAAGGTCTCCAGCGCCAGCTCCGACAGCGTGATGTCCAGCGGCGTGCCGAACACGGTGGTCGTGCTGATGAACGACAGCACGCCGACCGAGCTGCGGATCTGCAGCGGCACCGCGACCGCGCTCCAGTCGTCGCCGCCGGGCGGGCTGTCGTCGCCGGGGTAGGCCTGCAGCTCGTCGAGCAGCGCCGCGAGCACCGGATCGCCGCTCGCATGCACCAGCGTGCGCAGCCGCGCGAACAGGTGGGTGCGCCAGGCGTTCAGGTTGACGATCTTCGGCGCCACGCCGTCCGGATGCAGGCTCAGCCGCAGCACGTTGACCGGCGGCACGAGCAGGTGCGGCGCGACGCCATCGAGCAGCAACGCCATCGGCCGGTTGTGCGCCAGCAGGTTCCAGTGCCGGTCGACGGCCAGGGCAGGATGCGGCTCGTGGGCCCGCAGCACCAGCTCGACGGCATCGCGCGCCGCCTTCAGCGCCGGGTCGTCGAGCAGGCGCTCGCGGTACAGCGGCGCAAAGCCGGCGGCGGTCAGCAGCGTGTTGCGCTCGCGCAGCGGCACCTCCAGTGCCTCGGCCAGGTGCAGCACCATCGCGCGGCTCGGCGCCGCACGGCCGGTCTCGACGTAGCTCAGGTGGCGGGTGGAGATGTCGGCGTCGCTGGCCAGGTCGAGCTGGCTCAGGCGGCGCCGCTGCCGCCATTCGCGCAGCAGCGCGCCGACCGGCGTCATGCGGGAACCGCCTTGCGCTCGACGATGCGCGGCAGCCGCACCACCGCGCGCAGCCCGCGCGGCTGCACCGGCTGCAGCTCGACGGTGCCGGTGTGGCGCTCGACGATCTCCTTGACGATCGCGAGGCCCAGCCCGCAGCCGTTGCCCTCGTGCGTCGCGCGGGCGAAGCGGTCGAACACCCGCTCGCGGTCGGCCTCGGCGATGCCCGGGCCGTTGTCCTCGACCTCCAGCACCGCCTGGCTGTCCTGGGCCGACAGCCGCACCGTGACGACGCTGCCGTCGCCGGCATAGCGGATCGCGTTGTCGACCAGGTTCAGCAGCGATTCGCGCAGCAGCAGCGCATTGCCGTGGATCTCGATCGGCTTCTCGTCGCCCTCGTCGAGGCCGAGGTCRACGCCCGCATGCCGGGCGCGCGGCACCAGCTCGGCCGTCACCTCGCTCGCGAGCCGCCGCAGGTCGACGCGCGTGCGGCCCTGCGCCGCCACCGATTCGGGCTCGGCGCGCGCCAGCGTCAGCAGCTGGTTGACCAGGTGCGCGCTGCGTGTCGCGCTCTCGTGCACGCGGCGCAGCCGGGCCTGCAGCGCCGGGTTGTCGGTCTCGGTCAGCGCGAGCTCGGTCTGGCTCTTCAGCCCGGCCAGCGGCGTGCGCAGCTGGTGCGCTGCATCGCTGATGAAGCGCTTCTGCACCGACACGTTCTCGTGCACTTGCGCCAGCAGGCTGTTCAGCGCCTTCACCAGCGCGCGCACCTCCTCGGGGGCGGCCTCCAGCTTGATCGGCGCCAGGTCGTTCGGCGCGCGGTCTTCCACCTCGGCGCGCAGCCGGGCCAGCGGCGCGAGGC
>NZ_JBFUGN010001179.1:0-1699 GCF_056402895.1 Rhizobacter sp. P3_B12
CATCAGCGCGGCACCGGTGGCGGCGGCGATCAGCATCGACTTGACCGGCTCGTCCTTCACGTAGCGCACGGTCGCATCGCCGACCGAGGCGGCGCGTTCACGCACGTGCGTGGCGGTGTCCTTGACGGCATCGACGCCGCGGCGCGCCAGCGCTTCGGCCTGGCCGGCCAGGCGGGCGATCGTCGGCTCGGCGCTGTCGCGTGCCTCGCCGATCGCCGTCTCGGCCTGGTCGAGCGCGGTGTTGGCGACGCGGCGCGTGCTCTTGACGGCGCTGTCGGCCGAGTCGGCCAGGCGGTTGACGGTGTCGCTGGCCTGGCTGCTGAGGTTGTCGGTCTTGAAGGTGGAGGTGGTCATGGTTGTTTCCTTGATGTGTGGGATAACTAAGTTAGGCGAGGGACGACCGCGCCGCAAGGCCGGGCTAGGTACCCCGCTTGATGAGACCGAACAGGAAGGCAGCGACGGCCATGATCGCGAAGATGATGAACAGGATCTTCGCGATGCCGGCAGCGCTGGCCGCGATGCCGCCGAAGCCGAACAGGGCGGCGATCAGCGCGATGATGAAGAACACGACGGCGTAATACAGCATGCTCTGGCTCCTTCGGTGTGAGTGGTTGACGATGGGACCACTCTAGGAGCGCGGGCGTCCGCGAGGAATGGGACGGCGAGCCGATGCGGTGTAGGAGGGAGCCGACGGTCCCGCCGTCTCTTCTCAGGCTCAGATCTGCGGCAGCGTCGCCTGGATGCGCGTGCCGGTGCCCGGCGTCGACTGGATGCTCATGCGCCCGCCCTCGGCCTCGACGCGGTAGCGCATGCCCAGCAGCCCGTGCGTCGACGGCCGCGCCACCTGCGTGTCGAAGCCGCTGCCGTTGTCGTGCACGTCGACCTCGGCCAGCGCGCCGCGCGGCCGCAGCGTGACCACCACCTGGCGCGCCTGCGCGTACTTCGCGACGTTGGTCAGCGCCTCCTGCACGAGCCGGTACACCGTCAGCTCGCCCGACGGCTTCAGCGACACCGGTTCGAGCTCGCTGACCACCTTCACGCCCGAGCGCTCGGCGAACTCGCGGCCCAGGATCTCCAGCGCCGCCAGCAGCCCCAGGTTGCTCAGCGACGACGGCCGCAGGTCCTCGATGATGCGGCGCTTCAGCGCGATGCCTTCGTTCAGCGTCTCGTTCAGGTGCACCAGCCGCTCGGTGATGTCGGGTGTGTGGATCGTGATGCGCGACTTCAGCCGCGCCACGTCGAGCTTGGCCGCCGTCAGCAGCGCGCCCAGCTCGTCGTGCAGGTCGCGCGCGAGCCGGCTGCGCTCATCCTCGCGGGCGGTCTGCAGATGCTGCGCCAGTTCGGTGAGCTGCGCGGTGCGCGCGGTCACCTGCACCTCCAGCAGGTCGCGCTCGGCCTGCAGCGCCTCCTTCTTGTGCACGCGTTCCTTCTCGAGCGTGTTCGACTGGCGCAGGTACATGAAGAAGGCCAGCACGCTCAGCGCCGTCATCGCGTTGACGCCGAGCCGGCTCAGCAGCAGCGTCTGGTAGACCTCCTCGCGGCGGTCGGCGATCAGCATCGATTCGCGCGTCACCAGCCGCTCGGAGGCGAGGCGGATGCTCTCCATCTGCTCGCGCCCGATGTCGGTCTCGATGACCGCGCGCCAGGCCTCGTCGCGGCCGTCGGCGCGCAACTGCACCGTGGTGTCCATCTCGGAGAC
>NZ_JBFUGN010001180.1:0-1698 GCF_056402895.1 Rhizobacter sp. P3_B12
GTGCCGGAGCGGCGCGGCATGGCCTCGTCGTTCCAGGCCTGCATCGGCAGCCTGGCCAACGGGCTGGTGGCCGGCGTGATCGCGCCGCTGGTGATGCATTCCACGCTCTGGCTCGCGATCGCGTCGCTGCTGATGATGAGCATCGGCGTCTTCGCCTGGATCTGGGTCAAGCCGCGGGTGGTCATCAAGCTCAAGCCGGCCGCCTGACGGTCGATATCGCGAGAGGCGCCCCGAGTTCCGGGGGCATGCCGGGAGCGTTTCCATCATGTCCACCATCCTGTCCGTCCGCGTCGCTGCGGCCTTGCTCGGCCTGAGCCTGGCCGCCGTGGCGGCGCAGGCCTCCGACGTCCATGCGCCGGACCCGCGCAACTCGCCGGTCAAGCCGATGAAGAATGCCGACTCCGACAAGCCGGCTGCCGCCAAGGCGGCCAAGGCACGCGGCTTCGAAGACCCGATGGACCGCCTGCGCCAGCGCCTGGCCGAGAAGCTCGGTGCGCAGCCGGCCGAGGCCAACCCCGATGTCGTGCGCGTGGCCAACCGGCCGGGTGCGGCGTCGACCACGCCGGCGCGATCGGCGGTGCCGACCTCCGGTGGTGGCGGCAGCGCGGCTGCGCTGGAGGCCACGCAGGGGCCGGCCGAACCGCGTGCGATCGCCGCAGGGCGCCCGTCGCGCTCGGTCGTCGCCGCGCACGGTGCGTCGCCGCACTGGGATTACAGCGGCGAGGGCGCGCCGGAGAACTGGAGCAAGCTGAAGCCCGAGTTCAGCGCCTGCTCGAGCGGCAAGCGCCAGAGCCCGATCGACATCCGCGACGGCATCTCGGTGCAGCTCGATCCGGTGCAGTTCGACTACAAGCCCAGCGGCTTCAAGGTGCTGGACAACGGCCACACGGTGCAGGTCAACGTGGCGCCCGGCAACTCGATCGAGGTGATGGGCCGGCGCTTCGAGCTCGTGCAGTTCCACTTCCACCGCCCGTCGGAGGAGCGCATCAACGGCCGGCAGTTCGACATGGTCGCGCACCTGGTGCACAAGGATCTCGAAGGCAAGCTCGCGGTGGTGGCGGTGCTGCTGGACCGCGGCAGCGTGCAGCCGATCGTGCAGACGGTGTGGAACAACCTGCCGCTGGAGAAGGGCGACGAGGTCGCCGCCCGCGCGACGCTCGACCTGAACGCGCTGCTGCCGTCCGAGCGCGGCTATTACACCTATATGGGTTCGCTGACGACCCCGCCGTGCAGCGAAGGCGTGCTGTGGATGGTGATGAAGCAGCCGGTGGGGGTCTCGTCGGAGCAGATCGGGATCTTCTCGCGGCTGTACCCGATGAACGCGCGGCCGATCCAGTCGGCGAGCGGGCGCTTGATCAAAGGTTCCAACTGATCGGCAGGGACATGCGTGCCATTGTCTGTGGGAGATCAGGGGATAGGGTCTCGCCCCAGACTCTGGCCTCCGGTAAGTGCATGACGCTCCTGCTCCACCCTGCAATGCCCTACGCCATCGAACTCAAGGCCCTGGTTCCCAGCCAGTTGGCCAAGGCCGAGCGAGAGAATCGTCCGGTTGCTGTGGCGGTCAGGGTGCTGGGGCAGATTCGCATCTTTGGGGATCGCCTGTTTGATCGCCTGCAGGTTCTGCGTGCAGGGCTGCTCGACTTGCAAACGATGGTGCGTCAAGGCCACTGTGCCTTGACGCTGGACGCAGTGAAGGTG
>NZ_JBFUGN010001181.1:0-1696 GCF_056402895.1 Rhizobacter sp. P3_B12
CCGCGGGCGCTGGCGGCGGCGCTCGCCTGCGGGGTGCTGATGGTGGCGAACTGGGCGCTGTTCTTCGCGGCGATCGAGCGCACGTCGATCGGCGTCGCGACCGTGGTGTTCCACGTGCAGCCGCTGTGGGTGATGGGCTTCGGCGCCTGGTGGCTGCACGAGCGCATCGGCGCGCGCCGGTGGCTTGCGGCCGGGCTCGCGTTGCTCGGCCTGGCGCTGGCGACGGGCCTGGCCGAGCAGCCGCCGGGCGAACTGGCATCCACGCGCTACCTCGCGGGCCTTGCGATGTGCCTGGGCGGCTCGCTCAGCTACGCGGCGGTCACGCTGATCGCGAAGCGGGTGCAGGGTGCGTCGTCGCTGGCGCTCGCGGCGTGGCAGTGCGCGGTCGGCGTCGTGCTCACCGCCTGGTGGCCGCTGATGCAGGGCTGGCCCGCGCAGCCGGCCGCCTGGGGCTGGCTGGCCGGGCTCGGCGTGATCCACACCGGCCTGGCTTACGTGCTGCTGTATGCCGGCATGGCGCGCCTGCCGACCGGCCGCATCGCGTTGCTGCAGTTCGTCTACCCGTTCGCCGCGGTGTGCGTGGACTGGCTGGTGTACGGCCGAAGCCTGAGCGTGCTGCAGTCGGCCGGGATGCTGCTGATGGGCGCGGCGCTGTGGAGCGCGCGCGCAAAGACCTAGAGGCCCTGCGCCGCCTCGAAGAACCCGCGCACCGGCTGGTCTTCCGGCAGCACGTAGACGACCGCACGCGCCTGCCCGAGCACCGGTGCGACGACCCGCTCGTAGAACGCCACCGGCACGACCACGCAGCCGAGCGAGATGCGGTTGTCGGCCGGCGAGGTTGACGCGAGCCGTTGCGCGCGCCGCTCGGCGGGCGCCGCGGGGCGCAGCCGGTGGATCGCGAGCGAGGCGGCGTAGTCGAGCCAGACGATGTCCTCGCCGTGCAGGTTGCGGCCCGGCTGCGATTCGAAGCGGCCGGCCGGCGTGGTGCGCTCGAACGGGCGCAGGCTGGACGGCGCACGGTGCGCGATGTCGCCGATCGCGGCGTCGCCGGGGGCCAGCCCCAGCAGGGCCGGGCTGCTGCCGATCAGCCGGCCGTCGGCCGCGTGGATGCGCAACTGCGCCGCCTTCTTGTCGACCACCGCGAACGGCTTGCCCTGGTTGTCGTGGTGGTCGAGGATCCAGCGCGTTGCGAGCCGCGCCTCGGGCGAGGCATCGGAGGTGTCGGATGTCGAAGCTGCCGCACAGGCCCACGTACCCCATGCCCACAGACCGGCAAGAATTGCCGATCGCACTGCTTTACCTGCAAATCGCATGGGCGGGTCCTGGCTCGCTCGCGTGAAGATGGTGAATCGTAGGGAGACCGGTCTCGGGACGTGCGTCGAAAAGCGCGACAAAGTGGACGCAGTTCGATGCGCCATCAGGCCTGCAGACGACGCTGCTGGCTATCCCACGGGCACGGGGATTGCCACGCATCGGCATGAAGCCATCACCGGTGCTGGAGTGGGTGAACGCGGGCCTGTTGGGCGCGGCGACGATCGTGCTGAGCCTGATCGCGCAACCGCCGTCGCCGGTTCATCCGGAGCGGCTCGCGCACAACGCGCGGCACGCGGCGCCGGTTTACGCGAAGCGGTCGCTGGATTTCGGTGCCGAGGCGGCTTCAGCCGATGTGCGGCGCCTCGGCGACTGGATCGCGAGT
>NZ_JBFUGN010001182.1:0-1695 GCF_056402895.1 Rhizobacter sp. P3_B12
CGTGATGGACCGCGTCGTCGGCATGGAACTCGGTGCCGACGACTACCTGCCCAAGCCCATCGAGCCGCGCGAGCTGCTGGTGCGGCTGCAGGCCATCCTGCGCCGCACGCGGCCGGTCTCGCTGCGCCTGGGCGTCGCCACGGTGCTGAACTTCGACGGCCTGCAGATCGACCTCGAACGCCGCGAGGCGCGCCGCGACGGCATGGCCGTCGAGCTGACCAGCATGGAGTTCGAGCTGCTCGCGCTGCTGGCGAAGATGCCGGGCAAGGTGTTCTCGCGTGAGGAAATCCTCGAGCAGCTGCGCGGCCAGTCGGCCGACGACCTCGTCACCCGCGCGGTCGACATCCTCGTGAGCCGGCTGCGCAAGAAGCTCGAACCGCTGGACTGCATCAAGACGCTGCGCAACGCGGGCTACCGCTTCGCGGCCGGGCGCACCGGGAACCGCGCCCCATGAACCGCTGGTCGCGGCCGTGGCACCAGGCCCGCCAGCGGGTGAAGCACTCGCTGAAGTGGAAGCTGGTGCGGCTGTTCCTGCTGCTGGCCATCGGCACCACCGTGATCTTCCTGGTCGGCATGAAGGAGGTGGTGCGCCTGGGCTGGCAGGGCTGGGGCCGGCCGCTGCTGTCCGACTACGTCACGCTGCTGGCCGCCGACATCGGCACGCCGCCCGACATCGAGCGCGCGAAGGCGCTGGTCGCGCGGCTGCCGATCTCGCTGCTGATCGACGGGCCGCAGGTGCGATGGGATTCACACCCGGACTCGCACCCGCAGCGCTCGGCGCCGTGGCAGCGCATCCCGTCGCCCGGCAACCCGGAAGGCATGGTGCACATCCGCACGCTGGCCGACGGCCACCGGCTGGTGTTCGGCCTCGCGCCGCCCGGCCCGGCCTCGCACCCGAAGTGGGTCGGCTGGGGCACGCTGACGCTGCTGCTGGTGATCACCTGGCTGGCGTTCGGCCATGTGCGGCGGCTGATGCGCCCGCTGGACGACATCCGCGCCGGCGCGATCCGCTTCGGCCGCGGCGAGTTCGACGAGCCGATCCCGGTGCGCCGCGACGACGAGCTCGGCGAGCTGGCCCGCCAGGTCAACACGATGGCCACCGAGATCCGAGCAATGCTCGATGCCAAGCGCGGGCTGCTGCTGTCCATCAGCCATGAGCTGCGCTCGCCGCTGACGCGGGCGCGGGTGAACGCCGAGCTGGTCGACGACAGCCCGGAGCGCACCGCGCTGCTGCGCGACCTGGCCGAGATGCGCGACCTGGTCAGCGACCTGCTGGAAAGCGAGCGCCTGGCGTCCGGCCATGCCGCGCTGCAGCGCGAGCCGACCGACCTGAATGCGCTGGTCGCCGACACGCTGGCGACACATTTCGCGGGCCAGCCGGTCGGCCGGCAGCTCGCGCCGGGGCTGCCGATGCTGGCGCTCGACCGCGTGCGGCTGCGGCTGCTGCTGCGCAACGCGGTCGACAACGCGCTGCGCCACGCGGCCGACGCGCCACGACCGCCGCTCGTCAGCACCCGGCTCGAGGATGACGGCAGCGTGACGCTCGCCGTGCGCGACCACGGCCCCGGCGTACCGCCGGAGCAGCTGGCGCAGCTCAGCCAGGCCTTCTACCGGCTCGACCGCTCGCGCCAGCGCGCCACCGGCGGCGTCGGCCTCGGGCTGTACCTGTGCCGGCTGGTCGCGCAGGCGCACGGC
>NZ_JBFUGN010001183.1:0-1688 GCF_056402895.1 Rhizobacter sp. P3_B12
ATCCCCCATTGCTCGCAGCGTGCATTGGCGGTGCCGGCCTTCAAGGCCAGCGCCTCGCTGGTGCGCCGCGAGATGCACAGCAGGTGCGTGCCGGGGGCGAGCAGTCGTTCCGCCATCGCCGCGCCCAGGCCGCGCGATGCGCCGGTGACGATGTAAAGCGATCGAATCATCCCAACGCTCCAATCCAGCAGGGGAGCCGCATTGTCGCGCCTTTGCAATGGCATTGACGCGCGGATGCGTGGCATGCCACACTGCGCGCCCGAAGTCCCCAGCCGCCCCGGCTGGGTCCGCCCCACAGTCACAAGGAGACCACGCGATGAGAACCACTGACATTGCCCTCCTGCTGTCCGCGGATCGCATTTCCCGCCTGCGCTGATCGAACCCACTTCCCTCTTCGGGTCMTGATCTTCCCCGCCGGCGCCCCTGCCGCCGCGGCACAGCTTTCATTCCTTCGTTGCCCCCGCACGGCCTTTGCCGCATGGGGCTCCTGGCTCGGCGCGTGCGCCGGCTGCGATGATGAAAGACACGACCCACCATGATCGAGATCGATGTCGAGCGCCTGCGCTCGATGGGGCTCACGCCCGCGATGGCCGCCGAGGCCGTCTCCTTTTCCACCTCCCTTCCTGAAACCTTCCCCCCCGATGCACGCCTGATGCGCCTGACCGAAGTGCACCGCGAGACCGTCGAGCTGCACGACGGCGAGCACTCGCACGGTGCGCGCGTGCTGCCGCGCCTGATGCGCGCGCTCGACGACGACGACACTGGCCTCGCCGTCGGCGACTGGATCCTCGGCGCAGCCGACGCCCACGGCCAGCTGTGGGTGCACGAGTGCGTGCCGCCGCTCAGCCACATCGCGCGGCGCGATGCCGACGGGCGCCGCCATCCGGTCGTCAGCAACGTCGACACTGCCTTCCTGGTGATGGGGCTGGACGACGACTTCAACCCGCGCCGCCTGGAGCGCTACCTGATCCTCGTGCAGGGCAGCGGCGTGCAGCCGGTGGTCGTGCTGACGAAGGCCGATGCGGTCTCGGCCCAGGCCCTCGATGACGCCCGCGCGCAGCTGCGCGGCCGGCTGCCGGCCAACGTCGAACTGCTGGCCCTCAACGGCCGCAGCGCCGAGGCCGCGCGAGCGCTGCAGCCGTGGCTGTCAGCCGGCCAGACGGTCGTGCTGATGGGCTCGTCGGGTGCCGGCAAGTCCACGCTCACCAACACGCTGGCGGGTGCGAACCTGCAGGACACCGGCGCGGTGCGCGAGCACGACAGCCGCGGCAAGCACACCACCACCTCGCGATCGCTGCACCGCCTGCCCGGCGGCGCCTGCGTGATCGACACGCCGGGGCTGCGCACGCTGCGGCCCGACACCGACGAGGCGCGGCTCGCGCTCAGCTTCGACGACATCGCGACGCTCTCGCTGCAGTGCCGCTTCCGCGACTGCCGGCATGAAGACGAGCCCGGCTGCGCGGTGCGTGAAGGCGTCGGCGCCGACCGCGTGCGCAACTACCACAAGCTGCTACGCGAGGTGCGGCGCGACACCYTGACCGTGCTCGAGCGGCACCAGCAGCTGTCGCAGTGGAAGGCGCGCGGCCGCCTGGCACGCGAGCGCATGAAGCTCAAGCGCGGCGAGGATTGAAGGGCTGCGCGGCGCTGCCCGGGGCGTCGCGCTTGGTCGACTTGTGGCGGTACATGCG
>NZ_JBFUGN010001184.1:0-1688 GCF_056402895.1 Rhizobacter sp. P3_B12
CGCCGTCACGCACGCGAAACTGACGAACCTCGTGCACGCCGACCTGCACGACCTGGCACCGATCGAAGACAGCCTGCGCGGCATCGACGCCTGCTTCTTCTGCCTCGGTGTCTCGTCGCTCGGCATGAGCGAGGCCGACTACCGCCGCGTGACGCTGGACCTCACGCTCGCGATCGCCGGCACGCTGGTGCGCACGAGCCCGCAGCTGTGCTTCATCTACGTCTCCGGTGCCGGCACCGACAGCAGCGAGCGGGGATCGTCGATGTGGGCCCGCGTGAAGGGCCGCACCGAGAACGAGCTGATGCGCCTGCCGTTCCGCGCGGTGTGGGGGTTCCGGCCCGGGGCGATCCAGCCGCTGCATGGCGCGCGCTCGAAGACCGGCTGGATCCACGGCTTCTACGTGGTGCTCGGCCCGCTGCTGAGCGGCCTGCGCCGGCTGTTCCCGGACCGCCTGCTGACCACCGAGAGCATCGGCCGCGCGATGCTGGCCGCGGCCCGGGGCGGCGACGTCCGCCAGGTGGCCGAGGTGCCGGCGATCCATGCCTTGAGCCAGGAGCGTGTCGATGGGCGCTGAACGCCGCAAGTCGGTCTGGCGCCGGGTTGCCTGGGGTGGCGCGTGCGCCGCCGCGCTGGCGGCGCTGGTGTTGTCGAGCGCCTGTTCCAGCTTCGGCCAGTGGAGCCGCAGCCCGCAGGAGCAGGTTCAGGTCCAGGCCTCGCCGCAATGGCACGACGGCCAATTCAACAACCCGCAGCCGATGTGGAGCGACATGAAGAGCGCGCTGTGGCGGGCGTTCGATTCGGAACCCGGCCAGTCGCCGGCCGGCCCGGTGCCGGTGCTGCGCAGCCAGGGCGAGGCGTTCGCCGTCGCACCGGCCAGCGGCCTGCGCGTGACCTGGTTCGGCCACTCGTCGACGCTGCTCGAGATCGACGGGCAGCGCGTGCTGCTCGACCCGATCTGGAGCGAGCGGCCCTCGCCGGTGACCTGGGCCGGCCCGAAGCGCTGGTTCGCGCCGCCGATCCCGCTCGACAAGCTGCCGGCGGTCGATGCGGTGCTCGTCTCGCACGATCACTACGACCACCTCGACCGCGCGACCGTGATGGCACTGCAGGCGCGCGGCGCACGCTTCATCGTGCCGCTCGGGATCGGTGGGCACCTGCGCGGCTGGGGCGTGCCGGGCGATCGCATCGTCGAGCTGGACTGGTGGCAGTCGACCGCGGTCGGCACGCTGCAGGTCACGGCGACACCGGCGCGCCATGCCTCGGGCCGCATCAACCCGCAGGCCGACCACACGCTGTGGAGCGGCTTCGCGCTGGTCGGGTCGCGGCACCGCGTCTGGTACTCCGGCGACACCGGCCTGTTCGACGAGATGAACGACATCGGCGCGCGCCTCGGCCCGTTCGACCTGACGCTGATCGAGTCGGGCCAGTACGACGCCGACTGGCCCGACTGGCACCTCGGGCCCGAGCAGGCGGTGCTGGCGCACCAGCGCGTGCGCGGGCAGCTGATGATGCCGGTGCACTGGGGGCTGTTCGCACTGGCCCACCACGGCTGGACCGAGCCGGTCGAGCGCGTGCTGGCGGCGGCCGCGTGCCAGCACGTCAGCGTGCTCACGCCGCAGCCGGGGCAGAGCGTGGAGCCGCAGCAGGCGGCCTCGGCCGCGCGGTGGTGGCCGGTGCAGCCGTGGCAC
>NZ_JBFUGN010001185.1:0-1686 GCF_056402895.1 Rhizobacter sp. P3_B12
GAAGTTCACCGAAGGAGGCTTCCGCGACTGGGCCTATGGCCTGGCGCAGAAGGAATTCGGCGCCGAACTGATCGACGGCGGCCCGTGGTGCAAGTTCAAGAACCCGAACACCGGCAAGGACATCACGATCAAGGATTCGATCGCTGACGCCTTCCTGCAGCAGATCCTGCTGCGCCCGGCCGAGTACTCGGTGATCGCGACGCTGAACCTGAACGGCGACTACGTCTCCGACGCGCTGGCGGCCCAGGTTGGCGGCATCGGCATCGCCCCGGGTGCGAACCTGAGCGATTCGATCGCGATGTTCGAGGCCACGCACGGYACCGCACCGAAGTACGCCGGCAAGGACTACGTGAACCCGGGTTCCGAGATCCTGTCGGCCGAGATGATGCTGCGCCACATGGGCTGGACCGCAGCGGCCGACCTGATCATCAGCTCGATGGAAAAGTCGATCCTGTCGAAGAAGGTCACGTACGACTTCGCGCGCCTGATGGACGGCGCGACGCAGGTGTCGTGCTCGGGCTTCGGCCAGGTGRTGATCGACCACATGTGAGCGTCCGCCGGCGGCTTCGGCCCTGGCTGTGGTCTGCAAACCCCTTGTTCCTGCGTGGAGCGAGGGGTTTTTTCTTGGGCGCTGCCCGGCGCCATTGGATCTGGCAGCAATGAAAGCGGCCCAGCGCCGTCTGGTTCGGGAAGCCGATGAAGGCTTTCCGCACCAGACGAATCGCTGGGCCCGCGGCGTTCACGCCGCTTGCGCGGCGCGGGTCCTGCGCCCTAGGCTGCAGCGGCTGAGGACTCCGTCACACCGACAGAACTGCGGCGATGCGGGGTGGTCTCGGGTGCATCGAGCGCAGAGATGTTCTGCGCGAGCTGGCCTTTCGGGCCTTGCACCACTTCGTAGCTCACGCGGCCGCCCTGCTTGAGCGTGCGAAAGCCTTCACTCTGGATGGCCGAAAAATGTGCGAACACATCCTCGCCACCCCCTTCCGGTTCAATGAAGCCGAATCCCTTCGCATCATTGAACCACTTCACGGTTCCGAACAACTTCTGGGCCATATTGGTCTCCTATCCCTGTGAGCGAAGAATTTTGTGCGCCGCCTTGGTGACTGTCAAGGCACGGCAAACCAGGGTTCAGGGCCATGCAACCAAATGCATTCCCTTGCGGGTGCTGTCGTAGAACAATGGGCACGTTGTGATGCATTTCCGGGGCTTGCAGTTCGCTCGGGTGTCGCAATATCCGTTCGGGTGAGCACAGCAAAATCAACTCTATAGAATGGTTCCATGCCCGAGGAAAAACCGATACCGCCCGAGCCGCTGAAGCGGCCGACACCCGATGACGGGCAGGGGGCGGTCGTGGCCGAAAGGCAGGCCGCGAAGACAGAGCCGCCGCGCATGTACCAGGTGGTACTGCTCAACGACGACTACACACCGATGGAGTTTGTCGTGATGGTGCTTCAGGAGTATTTCCAGCGCGACCTCGAAACCGCGACGCAGATCATGCTCAAGGTTCACAAAGAGGGCCGCGGAGTCTGCGGCGTCTATACCAAGGACGTCGCTGCAACCAAGGTCGAATTGGTGCTGGCCGCTGCCCGTCGGGGCGGCCACCCGTTGCAATGCATTATGGAGGCCGCATGATCGCGCAAGAGCTTGAAGTCAGCCTGCACATGGCGTTCGTCGAGGCGCGCCAGC
>NZ_JBFUGN010001186.1:0-1685 GCF_056402895.1 Rhizobacter sp. P3_B12
GTGCTGCCCGGCGTGCAGGCGGTGTCGCTCGCGCCGCTGGCCGCCGCCCAGGTGCCGCGCAGCGGCTGGTGCAGCCTGCGCCGCGGCGGCGCCGAGATCGCACGCATCGCCGTGCAGCAACTTCCCGGCCCGGTGCACGACGCGCTGCGCGGTGCGGCGCGCCCGCACGGCCAGCCGAGCGCCTGGCGCTCGCTGCTGCGCCTGCCGGGCGCCGCGGTGATCGCGAGCCGCGCGCTGTCGATCGACGTGCTGCGCTCGCTGCGGGTCGGCGACGTGGTGCTGCTGCCTGCGGAGCTGCAGGCGCTGGATGGTGCCGCCGCGGTGCTCAGGCTCGGGCCGCGCGGTGCGCGCTGCCTGGCGGCGCCGGGGCGGATTCAAGGCAATTCATGGACAGTCGAAGGAGGACTTCAGATGTTGGACGATGACCAGGACCTGCTCGCCGAACCGGGCGAGCCAGCGGATGCGATCGGCGAGCTCGAACTGCCGGTGCGTTTCGAGATCGAGACCGTGTCGGTGCCGCTGTCGGAGCTGGAGGCGATCGAGCCCGGCTACGTGATCGAGCTCGGCGCGCCGGCGGCCGAGGCGCGGCTGCGCCTCGTGTCGTGCGGCCAGGTGATCGGCCATGCGGAACTGGTGGCGGTCGGTTCGCGGCTGGGCGCCCGCATCACACGCATGGTGGCACGCGATGACGCAGACCACCACGGGTGAACTGCTCCCGCTGCTCGTCATCGCGTTCGCGATCGGCGTGCTGCCCTTCGTCGCGATGATGGTGACCTCGTACACCAAGATCGTCGTGGTGCTGGGGCTGCTGCGCAACGCGCTCGGCGTGCAGCAGGTGCCGCCCAACATGGTGCTCAACGGCATCGCGATCATCGTGTCGGCCTACATCATGGCGCCGCTGGTGATGGATTCGTACGACAAGATGAAGACCGAGGGCTTCGCACCCTCGAGCGCCGACCAGATCGGCCAGGTGCTGGAGGTCGCGAAGGAGCCGGTGCGCAAGTTCCTCGACAAGCATGCGCAGGCGCGCGAGAAGGCGTTCTTCCTGAAATCGGCGGCCGCGGTGTGGCCGCCGGAGCGGGCGAGGGCGCTGAAGGCCGACGACCTGATCGTGCTGGCCCCGGCCTTCACGCTGTCGGAGCTGACCGCGGCCTTCAAGATCGGCTTCCTGCTGTACCTGGCCTTCGTCRTCGTCGACCTGATCATCGCGAACATCCTGCTCGCGCTCGGCCTGTCGCAGGTGACGCCGACGCAGGTGGCGATCCCGTTCAAGCTGCTGCTGTTCGTCGTGATGGACGGCTGGTCGACGCTGATCCACGGCCTGGTGCTGACCTACAAATAGCGAGCCCACGACCATGGACTACGACAACATCGTTCGACTGACCTCGCAGGCCATGCTGCTGTGCCTGGTGGTCTCGCTGCCGGCGGTGCTGGTGGCGGCGCTGGTGGGCCTGCTGGTGTCCTTCGTGCAGGCGATCACCTCGCTGCAGGACCAGGCCATCTCGCAGGGCGCCAAGCTGATCGCGGTGGTGATCACGCTGGTGATCGCCGCACCGTGGGGCGCCTCGATGGTGCTCGGTTTCGCCCAGCAGGCGGTCCAGGCGGCACTGCAATGAACATGCTGCGCTCCTTCACCCGGATGACGCCGGTCGTCGCGCCGCGCGCGGCGGCGGTCGCGCCTGCCG
>NZ_JBFUGN010001187.1:0-1685 GCF_056402895.1 Rhizobacter sp. P3_B12
ACACCGAGCCGGTGTCGCGCCAGGTCCCGAAGAAGGAAGAGACCGACGACCAGCCGACCTTCACCGAGATCACGCTGGACGTGCACGACGAGCGCAACACCGGGTTCTCGACCCGCTTCTGATCCCCGTTCCTGATTCTGATGTCCGCGACCCTGCAGCTCACCGAGGCCCTGATCAGCCGCCGCTCCGTCACCCCTGACGACGGCGGCTGCCAGGCGCTGCTCATCGAACGACTCGCGCCGCTCGGCTTCGAGTGCGAGACCATCGAGAGCGGCCCGGCCGATTTCCGCGTCACCAACCTGTGGGCGGTGCGCCGCGGCCGGGGATCCGCAAAAGACGGCGGCAAGCTGCTGATGTTCGCCGGCCACACCGACGTGGTGCCCACCGGCCCGCTCGCGCAGTGGCAGAGCGACCCGTTCGTGCCGACGCACCGCGGCGGCAAGCTCTACGGGCGCGGCGCGGCCGACATGAAGACCTCGATCGCCGCGATGGTGGTCGCGATCGAGGAGTTCGTCGCGGCGCACGGCGAGCGCTGCGGCAGCATCGCGCTGCTGATCACGAGCGACGAGGAAGGGCCGTCGGTCGACGGCACCGTGAAAGTCTGCGAGCTGTTGAAACAGCGCGGCGAGCGCATCGACTACTGCATCGTCGGCGAGCCGACCTCGGTCGACACGCTCGGCGACATGATCAAGAACGGCCGGCGCGGCACGCTGTCGGGCAAGCTGACGGTGCACGGCGTGCAGGGCCACATCGCCTACCCGCACCTGGCCGACAACCCGATCCACCGCGTCGCCCCGGCGCTGGCGGCACTGACCACGGTCGAATGGGACCGCGGCAACCGCTACTTCCCGGCCACCAGCTGGCAGGTGTCGAACATCCACGGCGGCACCGGCGCGACCAACGTGATTCCCGGCCAGGTGGTGATCGACTTCAACTTCCGCTTCTCGACCGAATCGACGCCCGATGCGCTGAAGTCGCGCCTGCACGCCGTGCTCGATGCGCACGGCCTGCGCTACGACCTCGCGTGGACGCTCGGCGGCGAGCCGTTCCTGACGCCGGTCGGTGCGCTGAGCGAGGCGATGGGCGCCGCCATCCTCGCCGAGACCGGCGTGCGCACCGAGCTGTCGACCACCGGCGGCACCTCCGATGGCCGCTTCATCTCGAAGATCTGCCCGCAGGTGGTCGAGTTCGGGCCGCTGAACGCCAGCATCCACAAGATCGACGAGAACGTCGAGGTCGCGAGCCTCGACCCGCTGAAGAACATCTACCGCAGGACGCTTGAAGGCTTGTTGCTATGAAGTTGATCGATCTCATCACCGCGCAGAGCGCCCGCCTCAAGACGGCGGGCGTTTCGTTTGGGCACGGCACCACCAACGCGTTCGACGAATCGGCCTGGCTGGTGCTGTGGGCGCTCGGCATGCCGCTCGACGCGCTGGAAGAACAGGCGCAGCGCGAGCTGTCGGCCGAGGAAGAGGCCACCGCGCTCGCGCTGGTCGACGAGCGCATCCGCTCGCGCCGCCCGGCCGCCTACCTGACCCGCGAGGCCTGGCTGCAGAACGTGCCGTTCTACATCGACGAGCGCAGCATCGTGCCGCGCTCGTTCATCGCCGAACTGCTGGTCGACGGCGAGGGTGAGGGCACGCTCGACGCCTGGCTGTCCGACCAGACGCACACGGTGCTCGACC
>NZ_JBFUGN010001188.1:0-1684 GCF_056402895.1 Rhizobacter sp. P3_B12
CGCTGAAATCGCCGGTCTCGATGCAGATCGAGATGCAGGTGCTGGCCGCGCTCGACGCCCGCGCGGTGTCGCCGGCGCGCGCCAGCTGCTCGCTGGCCGACAGCGCCCGCGCGTACGCGAGTTCGTACTCGCCGAGCTGCGCATGCAGCCGCGCCATCAGCAGCTGGATGCGGCCAAGCGTGTGGGCGTCGATGTCGTCGCCGGCGGCCAGCGCCGCCGCCTGTTCGAGCAGGCCGCGGTGGCGGGCAGGGTCTTCGGCGGCTTCGAGGGCGGGCAGCGCGTCGATCACGCGTTGCAGATCGGCCGTCGGCGGGGCGAGCAGGTCGGGCATGCGCCGCATTGTGAGGGCGTCTGCGGGCGCCGCGGCAGCGCCGTCATGAAGCCGGACGCCTCGCGTCGGGTTTGCGCACACCGCTTCGGGCCGGGCCCCGGCCGGCGCCGCGTGCACGCCTAGCCTGTCGATGTCGGCAATCCGTCGACGCCCGTTGCATTCGGTCACGCCATGTCCGACGAAAAAACCGAAGAGCCCACAGAGCAGAAGCTGCGCAAGGCGCGCGAGGAAGGCCAGGTCGCCAAGAGCCAGGACATGGCGATCGCCGGCTCCACGCTCGCGGTCGTCGGCACGCTGCTGGCGATGGCCGACAGCGCCGCCGCGCGCATGCGCACCGTGATCTCGCTGGCGCTGGACATCGGCCCCGGCGACATCCCGATGGACGTGATCTGGAAGCGCCTCGCCGCGATGGGCATGGAGGCGGGGCTCGTGATCCTGCCGCTGCTGGTGGTGGCGGCCATCGGCGCGGTGGTCGGCATCGCCGCGCACGTCGGCATCCAGCTCACGCCGAAGGCGGTGCAGCCCAAGTTCGACAGCCTGAACCCGGCCCAGGGCATCAAGAAGGTGTTCTCGCTGAAGTCGCTGATGACCTTCGCGCAGATGGTGCTGAAGGCGGTGGTGATCGGCGCGGTGATGTGGCAGGTGATCGTGCAGCTGCTGCCGCTGATCTCGGGCGCGGTGTTCCAGACGCCGATGGCGATCGGCGCCATCGCCTGGGGCGCGATCGGCAAGGTGCTGCTGTTCGCGGTGGCGCTGTTCATGGTGCTGGCCCCGCTCGACTTCGCGCTGCAGCGCCACCACTTCATGAAGGGCCAGCGCATGTCCAAGGACGAGATCAAGCGCGAGTTCAAGGGCCAGGAAGGCGACCCCGAGATCAAGGGCCAGCGCAAGCAGCTGGCGCGCGAACTGGCCGAGGAAGACCCGAAGCAGGCGGTGGGCCGGGCCGACGCGGTGGTCGTCAACCCGACGCACTACGCGGTGGCGATCCGCTACCGCGCCAACGAGGCCGGCGTGCCGGTCGTGCTGGCCAAGGGCGTGGACGACGCGGCGCTGATCATCCGCGGCCACGCCGAGGCGATGGGCGTGCCGGTGTTCGCGCACCCGCCGCTCGCGCGCGCGCTGCACAAGGTGCCGGTCGACCACGCCGTGCCCGAAGAGCTTTTCGAATCGGTGGCCGTGGTGCTGCGCTGGGTCGACGAGATCGGCGCCAGGCGCGCCGATGCACCCGCTGCACCGGCCCCCGGTTCCGACAACCCCGTTCATTGACCCTTTCCACCCAGGCGGATGCCATGAAGAAATTCAAGATCAACATAGGCGGCGATGCCGCGATGGTGGCCACGATCGTGGCCATCC
>NZ_JBFUGN010001189.1:0-1676 GCF_056402895.1 Rhizobacter sp. P3_B12
CTCCAGCGCGGTGTGCCAGGCCTGCACCATGGTCGCGAGCGCGTCGCGCACCGGGCCCGGCCGGTCGTCGAACTCCACCGCGCCGCTGATGTAGATGCAGCCGGAGTCCAGCTCGACCGACACCCGCTTGACCCAGCGCTCGAACAGCGCGCGCAAGCGGGGCAAACCCCTGGCCTCGCGCACGGCAGGGAAAAACACTTCTTCCTCGAACTTGGCGTGATACTCGCGGATCACGGAGATCTGCAGTTCCTCGCGGGAACCGAAGTGCGCGAAGACGCCGGATTTGCTCATCTGCGTGACCTCGGCCAGCGCGCCGATCGACAGGCCTTCCAGCCCCATCGACGACGCCAGGCCGAGAGCAGCTTCGAGAATCGTCGCGCGCGTCTGCTGGCCCTTCTGCAGGGTCTTCGAGACATCGCGCGGGCCCCGGCCCGTGAGAGCCGCGGCGGTGTTGACGGGTGTATCGGTCGTGTCGCTCACGGTGCATCCATAAAATCGAACGATCGTTCTATTTTGCAGGTTCCGCGCGGATCGCGCGCCGCTATTTCGAGCAAGCCGTGTTTTTTTCTAGGGTTTAGTCCCTGGAATGCGACGGCGGCGACGGCCATCGAGGGTTAACCCGAGCCCCGGGTTATCGCCGGTGGCGGTGATCGGCGTGTGACAGCGTGCGCTTGTGGCGCCAACGCACTGCAGTATTCGCGCCACGGTTGAGCGAAACGCAGTGAATGGATTACGCTCCAGGGAAGGAGATCATCCGTGGAAGTGCTCCAGCTCGATGTGTCCGGCCGACCTCAATCGTGGATTTCAGCGAAGGAGGCAGCGATCATCTACGCCAGCGACGGCGTCGCATGGACGCTGGGTGACGCGTTCTACGTGCTGCGCGGCGGCATGCAACGGCGCACCGGGCTGCAATCGCGCATCGAGGTGCACCCGATCATCGCGGTGCGCGGCGCGGTCCCGAGCCGGGCCTGGCGCCAGACCCCCGCACTCTCCAACCCCAAGCTGTTCGCCCGTGACCGTCAGGTGTGCGCCTATTGCGCCGGGCACTTCCACCTGGACGACCTGACGCGCGAGCACATCGTGCCGACCTCGCGCGGCGGCCTCGACAGCTGGATGAACTGCATCACCGCCTGCCGCGCCTGCAATGGTCACAAAGGCAACCGGATGCCGGAAGAAGCGCACATGTCGCTGATGTACCTGCCCTACGTGCCGAGCCTGCACGAGGACATGATCCTGCGTGGCCGGCGCATACTGGCGGACCAGATGGAGTTTCTTCTGGCGAGCGTGCCCCGGCACAGCCGACTGCGGATCTGACTTCCRATTTCTTTACATCGCCACCGCGGAACTCGCCGCGTGGCCGACTCGTCCATGCAGATGAGTAACGAGGAGTGAACCCCATGAACAAGCTTTTGATCGCCGTGGCCGTTGCCGCCACCTTGAGTGCGTGCGCCACCAGCAGCCCCGATGTCGTCTCGCGCAATGAAGCGCAGCGCCTGTCGCAGATCCAGGATGCCACCGTGCTGTCGGTGCGCCCGGTCGTGATCGACGGTTCGCAGTCCGGTGCCGGTGCCGTCACCGGCGGCGTGGTCGGCGGCATCGCCGGCGCGTCGGTCGGCGGGCACCGCGAGGCGGTCGCCGTCGGCGTGCTGGCCGTGGTGGCCGGCGCGGTGGTCGGC
>NZ_JBFUGN010001190.1:0-1675 GCF_056402895.1 Rhizobacter sp. P3_B12
GCCTGGATACAGGCTAGCTCAGCACCATTGGGAAGGGTATGCACTGCCAGTGGATTGCGACGTCGATTCATTTTGCGATGTTAAAGAAGAAGTGCTGCGTGAGACGTCCTGATTCGAAGCAATCCCCGAACTGACCCCAGGGGGCGTGATAATAGATGCTACCGCGAACGAGGAGCAACCTATTGAAAACGGCGGGAACGAGGCTCGAGAGTTGCCAAGCATCGGGGTTAAGAGTATCTCGTAGAAGGACCTCTCTATCGAATGCGGCCGCATCCTCATAGCCGAGCATCTGGGCTTCCGCATTCGTCGGAGGACCAGTTAATCCGGTCTCCTTATGAGTCAAGAATGCGGTTCCGCCCTCGATATTCTCAGGTCGCGACAAGTGCACTAAACCAGCCCAGTCTTCATGATCGGCATGGACTAATAGTCGTGGCCGATCGCTCTTTACCTCAAGTCGGAAATGGCCAAAGTTTGCCTCCTTGTGATCGTAGGTGATCGAGGATCCAACCAGCTTAGAAAATCTATCAACTACCCCCCTGGAGAACAGCGCCGTCCTTGATTGTGCGGCCGCAACATTCCCTGGTGCCCTATAATATTTCAGTGCTAAAGCAGCACTTCGAATTCGCTTGGGATCAGCAAAGAAATCATCAATGATGATGATCTCGGTTTCGCTTGGGCTCTGAAATGACATATGTCCGCAATCAGTTCTGTGCCAGCAGTTGGATGCGCCGCGACCAATGAGGATTGCGAGCAGAAATCGACTGTACGTTAGATAGGATGTCCCCATCGTAAGGCGACGCTGCCTGGCTTTCTATGCTGCAGCGAATCTGTTCGAGGCGATCCAATGCGCGCAGCGGATGATCGAAAGACAGTGCCGCGATTTCGGTGAGAAAAATCCAACGAAGAAATGGGCTATTAGTAAGAGCACTGAGTAGACCGGCGGTTATGTTCGAGCGCAACGACAATTCACTGAAGTCTGAAGCACACCGAATCTGCGGAAAGTTGAGCGCCGCCTTTTCATATAGTCGGAGCGCTCTTACTTCGAAGAGCTCTTGAATACTGGAGTAAAGTCGAGGAGAGGGAGATTGTGCAAGGAAGACGCGATGGTCAAATATGCGGGTGAATCGCCGAAAATCGCTGGCGCGGATGGCCAGCGCCTCGGCACAATATCGATCAGCTTCCGACAGATGTTCAAGCGAGTGGGGCTTACGCACATGTGCTTGAAGCGTGCCGGCGTAGATGAGAACATTTCTACGGTGTTTCAAGTACCATACTTCAGGAAAAACATTTCCGAGCGCTGCCATAGTGGCTGTTGAGATGGTCGGCGGGATCTCCGGGAACGCGTAGCTTGCAATGTCAAAGCAATTAATGGCCACGACACCCTTTGCCGCAAGGCGAGATCGCAAGAGTTCTATAAATGTGGGGTCCTGCAATAATTCATACGATGAGTGATCAGAGTATAGGTCCACATAGATGAATTCATACTTGCGCTCGGTGCTTTGCAAGAACTCCATAGCATCTGTTTGCACCTTTTCAATCGAAAAGAATATTTCGAAATCATCGTTGAGCGGGAGCGCTATCTCCTCTACGTCGACCAGCGTGACGTGGTGGACCTCCCGAAACAGGGATAAAGGCAATAAGCAAGCCGCAAGCGACGCTCCAAGAACCAATATGC
>NZ_JBFUGN010001191.1:0-1671 GCF_056402895.1 Rhizobacter sp. P3_B12
CTCCACGCGTGTCGCCGCCACGGTCGGGCTTGCTGCCACCGCGCGCCTTGCTTCGGCTCAATCTGCATCAGCGCCCGCAGCTGCCACCGCGCCGGGCGTTCGCAATGTCGTGCTCGTGCATGGCGCCTATGCCGATGGGTCGTGCTGGTCTGACGTGATTGCGCTGCTACAGCGCGCCGGGTTGCGCGCCACGGCGGTGCAGAACCCGCTCACTTCGCTGGCCGACGACGTGGCGGCCACGCAGCGCATCCTGGCGCTGCAAGACGGGCCGACGCTGCTGGTCGGGCACTCGTGGGCGGGCACGGTGATCAGCGAGGCTGGGGTCGATCCGAAGGTTGCGGGGCTGGTCTACGTGGCCGCGCGTGCGCCTGATGCGGGGGAAGACTACGGCGCGCTGGCCGCCAAGTTTCCGACGCCTCCGGCGAGCGCCGGGCTCGTCAAGTCGGGTGGGTTTGCGCAGCTGAGCGAAGAGGCCTTCCTGCGTGACTTTGCGGGTGACGTGCCTGCCGAGAAAGCTCGCGTGCTGTATGCGCTGCAGGGGCGCATTGCGGAGACGCTGTTTGCGTCACGCACCACGGTGGCCGCCTGGCGCAGCAAACCGAGCTGGTATGCGGTGTCGACGCAGGATCGGACGACCTCGCCGGAATTGCAGCGGTTCGTGGCTGCGCGGATGAAGGCGAAGACGGTTGAGATCGCGTCTAGCCATGTGTCGTTGATCAGCCATCCGCGGGAGATTGCGGGGGTGATTCTTGAGGCTGTGAAGCAGGTGACTGTCGGCGGCTGAAGCGCACAGGGCCTCAGCGGTTGCTGCCCTTGGCTCAAGCCGATTCAACGACGGCTCCACAGCGGTTTGCTGACCTCGGCCGGCCTGCGCGCTTGACCGTGCACTGGCGCTCGTGTGAAGGGAAAGAGTTCACATGATTTCGGGCGCACCAGAAAGTTGCAGCATGTAACCGTCCCTGCCACACTTCCCGTGACTACACGGGAGGCAAGATGCCAAGGACGCCCAAGACGACGCCTGAGCAGGATGGCGAGATCTCTTTCACCATGGTCAAGTTCACCATGAAGGGATCAGATACGAGCATGCAGAAGGGCATGGACGCGATCAAGTCAGCGTTCGTGCAGGCGGGATTTATCCCGGCTCTGCCAGACTCGCGAGTGCGTCCAAGCGGTGTCAAGCAACTTCAAGTCGCAGCTTCAGACGCAGAACCGGAAGTGGGCGACGAGGTCGCCGATGCCGTAGAGACGGACAGCGAGACCGCAGAAGTTGCACCCGCTCCGGCGTCGAAGAGGCCCGCGACGCCTCGTAAAGCGCCCAACTTCAAGGTCATCAAGGATTTGAAATTCGACGATGTCTCGCCGACGCTCAGCGAATTCGTCGCCGAGAAGGACCCGCAGACGACGCTCGATCGCTACCTCTGCATCGCATATTGGTTCAAGCACACTGACGTGGTCCAATTCTGATGGACACCTCGATGGGAGATTTTCCCGCAGAGGACGAGAAGAGCATGACCGAGAAGAAGAGAGCCCGCCGGGCATTTGATGCGGCGTTCAAGCTGCAAGTGGTTCGCATGGTGCGAGACCAGGGATTGAGCGTCGGGCAGGTGTGCCGCGACATGAACTTGACGGACAGTGGCGTGCGCCGCTGGCTCGAGCAGTTCGACGAGGAAG
>NZ_JBFUGN010001192.1:0-1670 GCF_056402895.1 Rhizobacter sp. P3_B12
GTGGTGGGCGCAGGGCGGCGTCACGCTGCTGGGCCTGGCAGCGCTCGCGCTGCTGAGCTGGTGGTACCGGCGCGAGCCGCACCCGTTCGCGGTCGTGATGCGCCGCTTCGGCGTGATGGCGATCAGCACCTGGGTGCTGCTGACCATCGCGATCGCTGCCGGCCACCGGCTGCCGGCGGTGCAGCAGCAGATGGTCAACATCGGGCCGGCGATCTGGTACGTGTTCTTCGCGTCGCTGCTGCTGCTGGTGCCGTTCCTGTCGAAATCGCAGCAGGTGATGCGCGAGTTCTCGCTGCTCGCGGCGGTGAGCACGATCGCGACCTCGCTCGACCTGTTGTTCGTCGCGGTGTTCTCGCTCGGCCAGTTCGCCTCGGTGACGCTGGCGCTGTTCCTGTCGCTGGGCATCTACGCCGGCGCGCGGCAGTGGATCCTGAACCAGCTGCTCGGCAGCAACGTGCTGACGACCGAGCGCATGTTCGAGAAGCTCTACCGCATGGCGCGCGAGGTGGAGACGCACCCCGAGCGTGCATCGGACATGCTGATGCAGCTGCTGCGCGAGCTGTTCGATCCGATGGAGGCGGTGGTGGTCGAGAAGGCCACGCGCAGCGCCCGCGTGGCCGGCGACGGCTCGACGCTGGTGGTGCCGGTGCCGCAGCTGCCCGGCGTCGGCGACGGGCTGCCCGGCTCGGTGGTGCTGCGTTTCGCGCACCGCGGGCGGCGGCTCTTCACGTCGGAAGACGCGCGGCTGGCCGAACGCATCCTCGAGCAGCTGCGCCGCGCGATCGCGTTCGACAAGGCGGTGGAGCAAGGCCGCAGCGAAGAGCGGCTGCGCCTGGCGCAGGACCTGCACGACGACATCGGCGCGCGGCTGCTGACGCTGATGTACAAGGCGCAGTCGCCCGAGATGGAAGAGTACGTGCGGCACACGCTGCAGGACCTGAAGACGCTGACGCGCGGGCTCGCCGCGCCGAACCACCCGCTGTCGCACGCCGCCGCCGAATGGAAGGCCGACCTGACACAACGGCTCACGGCGGCGCACATCGAGCTCGGCTGGAACCTCACCTTCGACCGCGACATCTCGCTGACTGTCGTGCAGTGGTCGGCGCTGACGCGCGTGATGCGCGAGCTGGTGAGCAACGCGATCGCGCATGCGAAGGCGCGCCGCGTCGACATCGAGTTCCACCTGCTGCAGGACCGGCTGGAGCTGACGATCACCGACAACGGCCTCGGCCGCGACCCGCAGGCCTGGGCCCACGGGCTCGGGCTGGGCGGCGTGCGCAAGCGGGTGAAGCAGCTGGGCGGCGAGGTCGAGTGGAAGGAAGCCGGCGCGGTCGGGATCCGCTGCCGGGTGACGATCAGGCAGCTGTCGGAGCGGCGCTGACACGGCCCCTCCCGGGGCTCGATATAATCGTTACATGAATCGTTTCACTGAAAACGACGATTCATTCATTTTCACCTATGGAAAATCGATTTTCCACCTGAAAAGTATCGTTTCACGATGACGATCGCCGACCGCCTCGTTTCCACGCTGCGCACCTGGCAGCGGATGCCGGCCGGCCGGCTGCTGGAGCTGCTGCAGGTGAGCCGGCCGACGCTGATGCGCGCCGTGCGCGCCGCCGGGCCGGCCGTCATCACGCGCGGCAGCGCGCGCCGCACCGCCTACGCCGCCC
>NZ_JBFUGN010001193.1:0-1669 GCF_056402895.1 Rhizobacter sp. P3_B12
GGCTGCTGCCGTCGAAGCGCCTGCCGCGGCGCCGGTCGAGCCGCAGCCCGCCGCCGCCGATGCACCGGTGATCTTCACCGTGGTCAAGGAGCCCGGCGCCGAGCTGCCGCCGGACTGGGATCCGCCCGGCCTCGAGCGCGAGGTCGACGAGAACGGCCAGCCGACCCGGGCGTCGCGCAATCGCCGCCGCGGCGGGCGCAAGGACCGCCGCCGCGACGAGGTCGTGCTCGGCGCGGCCGAAGCGCACCTGTCGACGCCGGTGATGCCCGATGCGAGCGACCTGTTCGCGACGGTGGTGTCCGGTGATTTCGACGTCGAGGCGCCGCAGCCCGAGGGCGCGCCGTCCACCGAGCCGGCGGAATCGCTGTCTGCCGACGAGGCCGGGGCCGAGGGTGAAGAGGACGACCTGGACGCCGAGGATGAAGCCGCCGGCGATGCCRAGGCCGAATCCGGCGTCGAGATCACCCCCGAGGAAGCCGCCGAACGCAAGCGCGTGCTGCAGGCCGACCCGGACGCCCCGAAGCTGCACAAGGTGCTGGCCCAGGCCGGCGTCGGCTCGCGCCGCGACATGGAGGACATGATCGCCGACGGCCGCGTCACGGTGAACGACCAGCCTGCCCACACCGGCCAGCGCATCTCGTTCGGCGACCGCATCAAGGTCGACGGCAAGCCGGTGCGCGTGCGCATCGTGCCGCCGGCGCCGCGCATCATCGCGTACCACAAGCCGGCCGGCGAGGTCGTCACGCACGACGATCCGCAGCACCGCCCCACCGTGTTCCGCCGCCTGCCGCGCCTGCAGCAGGGCAAGTGGCAGTCGGTCGGCCGCCTCGACCTGAACACCGAAGGCCTGCTGCTGTTCACGAACTCCGGCGAGCTGGCCAACCAGCTGATGCATCCGCGCTTCGGCGTCGAGCGCGAGTACGCGGTGCGCGTGCTCGGCACGCTGGACGAGGGCAACAAGGCCAAGCTGCTGGCCGGCGTGATGGTCGAGGGCCAGATCGCGGGCTTCAAGTCGATCGTCGACGGCGGCGGCGAGGGCGCGAACCACTGGTACCGCGTCGTCATCACCGAAGGCCGCAACCGCGAGGTGCGCAAGCTGTTCGACACGGTCGGCCTCACGGTCAGCCGCCTGATCCGCATCCGCTACGGCACCGTGGTGCTGCCGCGCGGGCTGAAGCGCGGCGTCTGGGTCGACCTCGAGGAAGGCGACGTGCGCACGATCCGCCGGCTGGCCGGCGGTGGCGACGGGCAGCGGCGCGATGGCAATCCGCAGCAGCCGCGCCAGGAAGGCCGCGGCGAGAACCGTGGCAACGAAAATCGCGGCAACGAGAACCGTGGCAACGACAGCCGCGGCGGCAATGACCGCGGCCGCGGCAACAACAACAACGGCCAGAACAAGCCGCGCAACGAGCGCGACGCCCAGCGCCCGAACGACCGCCAGGACCGGGGGCCACGCGGCAACCGGGGCGGCCAGAACCAGCCGCAACATCAGCCGCAAAACCAGCAGCAGGTGCCGGCCCAGGCGCGCGAGCGCCAGCCGGATGACTTCGACCGCGACGACGACGGCCTGGACTTCGATCCGTCCAAGATCCCGAATCCGCTGGAGCAGACCTTCGACAAGCGCTTCGTGCAGAAGCCGCGCACGCCTGCGGGCGGTGCCGGGTTCGGC
>NZ_JBFUGN010001194.1:0-1665 GCF_056402895.1 Rhizobacter sp. P3_B12
GTGACGCAGCCTTGCAGCAGCAGGCCGGACAGCACCAGCGACAGGCCCGCAGGCGCGCCGGATCTCGACAGGATCAGGGAGTCATCTTTCACGTCAACGGTGTCCTTGTGGGAAGCGACTGGAGGGGCCGGGGGCGGTCGTCGGATGGAGGCCGCGTGGAAACAAAGTGTAGAGCGTTGCGCCGGGCGTCCACCCCGTGGAACGCCGAGCTAGACTCCGTCGCGCTTTGCAGGTTCCGTGCCCCAGCCGATCGGAAACCCGCAGGCCGGCGAGCCATGCGCGCCGGATGTGCATTCCTCACGCTTCATGACCACCCACCTCCTCTACCTGCACGGATTCCGTTCGTCACCGCAGTCCACCAAGGCGCGCCAGGTCGAGGCCTGGGTGAAGCGCCATGCACCGCGCGTGCGCTGGTGGTGCCCGCAGCTGCCGCCGTCGCCGCAGGAGGCGATCGAGGGCCTGCAGGCCGAGCTGGCGGGCTGGCCGCACGACCGCCTGGCGATCATCGGCAGCTCGCTCGGCGGCTTCTATGCCACGGTGCTGGCCGAGCAGCTCGGCTGCCCGGCGGTGCTGCTGAACCCGGCCGTCGACCCGGCCCGCGACCTGGCCGGCCACATCGGCGAGACGAAGGCCTGGCACAGCGAGGAGCGCTTCTTCTTCGTGCCGGCCTACGTCGAGCAGCTGCGCACGATGACGYCGGGCACGCTCGCCAAACCGTCGCGCTACTTCGCGGTGATCGCCACCGGCGACGAGGTGCTCGACTGGCGCGAGATGAGCGAGCGCTACCGCGGCGCCCACCTGCGCATCGTCGAGGGCAGCGACCATGCGCTGAGCGGGTTCGACGAACACCTGCCCCACCTGATGCATTTCCTGCAGCTTGGCGCCTCGCCCTGACCGGGATCGGCCGAGCTTTCCGCGACAATCCCACCCCATGTATGCACTGTTCGATGACGCCGGCAAGTTCCTCGCCGGCCGCGTGATGACCGAAGCCGACAGCTCGATGCAGATCGAGCTCGATTCGGGCAAGCGCGTGAAGGTGAAGGCAGCCAACGTGCTGCTGAAGTTCGAGAAACCGCTGCCGGCCGAGCTGATCGCCGAGGGCCAGCGGCTCGCCCGCGAGATCGACCTCGACCTGGCCTGGGAATTCGCGCCCGATGCCGAGTTCGGCTTCGCCGACCTGGCGCGCGACTACTTCGACAGCAAGGCCGGCGTCGAGAAGCAGGCCGCCGCGCTGTTCCGGCTGTTCGAGGCGCCGCACTACTTCCGCCGCCTCGGCAAGGGCCAGTTCAAGAAAGCGCCGGAAGAGATCGTGAAGGCCGCGCTGCTCGGCATCGAGCGCAAGAAGCTGCTGGCCGCGCAGATCGAGGCCTGGGCCGCCGAGCTGGCGGCCGGCCAGTGCCCGGCGCCGGTGCGCGAGCAGCTCTACAAGATCCTGTTCCGCCCCGACAAGAACGCCGCCGAGTACAAGGCCGTCGTCGAGGCCTCGCGCCGCGCGCAGAAGGCGCCGCTCGACCTGCTGACCGCCGCCGGCGCGATCGATTCGCCGTACCAGTTCCACTGGCGGCGCTTCCTGTTCGAGAACTTCCCGAAGGGCACGGCCTTCCCGCCGCTGTCGGCCCCGGCCATCAAGGACGACCTGCCGGTCGCGGCCGTGCAGGCGTTCTC
>NZ_JBFUGN010001195.1:0-1662 GCF_056402895.1 Rhizobacter sp. P3_B12
CACCTGTTCCGCGCGATGCAGCAGGACCTTGCGTTGCCGCACTCGGCACGTGGCCTCTATGACGTCGTGCAGCGAGCGCAGGGCTATTCCACACAGAAGCCCGGCACGAAACTGCTCTCACAACAACTTTGAAATCACCATGCAAACGATCCACATCTTTGGCGAAATCGGTACCGAAGTGACTGCGGATTTCATCCGTCAGGAACTGGACCTCTTCAAGGACCAGCCCGTGCTGGTGCGCATCAACTCGGAAGGCGGCGCCGTGTACGACGGCATCGCGATCTATGAGTTGCTGCGCGCTCATCCGTCGCACGTCACGGTCGAGATCACCGGCTGGGCGCTGTCTATTGCCAGCGTCATCGCGATGGGTGGTCGCAAGGTCATCATCGCGCCGTCCGGCCTGATGATGGTCCACAACCCGTGGAGCACCACCAGTGGCAACGCGACCGACCTGCGTCGCACGGCCGACAAGCTCGACCTGGTGCGTGACACGCTCATCACGGCCTATCGGCGCACCGGCCAGGCCGACGACAAGCTGCGAGCCTGGCTCGATGCGGAGACCTGGTTCGACGCCGAGCAAGCGAAGGCGGCCGGCCTGGTCGACGAGATCGCCGACGACTCCTACGACGAGCGGCCCTCCAACGCGCGTGCCTGCGCCTTCTCCATTCCGGACAAGTACAAGCTGCGCCGACCTGCGCTCGCCAATCTGCACCTGCCGCCCCAAAGCCGGCATACGGTCACCCGAGCACCCGAGTCGGCCCCGCTCGCGTCCGCTGCCGGCGCCCCCGTCAGTGACTATGCCCTGTCGATTCGCAACGAAGCGGACACAGCCCGGATCGTGGACATGTTCGAGCGACATATTCTCAGAGCGCCGGACAGCGCGGGCGAGATGGGCAAGTTGATGTTCCAGTGCCTGGCCAACAAGCGGATGACACCAGCCGAGGCGGGCGAGCGCATCCTGAACAAGATGGGCGAGGGCGCGTTCTCGGTCGGCGCAATGGCGTACGTGGACGACCGCGGGCAGACCGTGTGGGCAGGTTCCAGCAGCAGCGGCCCCAGCACGATGCACGAATTCAAGGCCGCTGCCTCTGACGTGCTGCTGGCGCGCGCAGGCGTGCCGGTGGAGAACCCGCACCCGGCCTCGCGTGACCTGCAGCGCCTGACGATGCTCGCGATGGCAGAGAAGGTGCTCTCGATGGCGGGCATCTCGACGTACCGCAAGAGCCAGAACGAGATCATCAAGGCCGCCATGAGCACCTCGGATTTCCCCGAGCTGCTGGCCAACACGACGGGCCGCGCGCTGCGTGCCGGCTACGAGAACGCGCAGGCCACGCACGCGGTGTGGACCGCCGAGCGCGAGGTGCCGGACTTCAAGCCGCAAACCCTGGTGTCGCTGTCCGAGGCGCCGGGCCTGGACAAGGTGCTGGAGCTGGCCAACTACACCTACGGCAGCTTCGCCGAGTCGGCCGAATCGTTCCGCATCGAGACCTTCGGAAAGATCGTCAAGATCTCGCGTCAGGCGCTCATCAATGACGACCTGGACGCCTTCACGCGCATCCTGCAGGCCTACGGTGCTTCCGCGCGCCGCCTCGAAGCCGACAGCGTGTATGCCAAGCTGACGGGCAGCACGCGACTGCGCGATGATCTGCCGCTGTTCCACGC
>NZ_JBFUGN010001196.1:0-1653 GCF_056402895.1 Rhizobacter sp. P3_B12
GATCGATCCGAAGCGCATCGTGAAACTCCTGAAGCCTGACCCGCGACGGTACGCCGCCCTTCGCGGGCATGCAAGCGTCCCCGGCGGCCACCCCAACGGCTACCATCCGCCCGCACTCCCGGAAAGGTCTCTGCCATGCGTCGTCTGCTGATCCCCTTGTTGCTGGCCACGTCGCTGCTGGGCGCCTGCGCCTCCGTCGTCAATCCGGTGACGGGTCGCAGCGAGCGCACGGTGATGGACGAGCCGTCCGAGATCGCCGAGGGCAAGAAGGCGCACCAGGAGGTGCTGAAGGAATACACCGTGCTCGACAACGCACCGGTGCAGGCCTACGTGAACGACCTCGGCCAGCGCCTCGCGAAGCAGTCGCACCGGGCGCAGCTGCAATGGACCTTCACCGTGCTCGACAGCCCCGAGGTCAACGCCTTCGCGCTGCCGGGCGGCTACGTCTACGTGACGCGCGGCATCATGGCCTACATGGAGAGCGAGGCCGACCTGGCCGGCGTGATGGGCCACGAGATCGGCCACGTGACGGCCCGCCACGGTGCGCAGCGCGCGACGCGCCAGCAGACCGCCGGCATCGGCGTGGTCGCGGCCACCGTGCTCGGGGCGGTGCTGGGCATCGGCGACGTGGCGAACCAGGTGTCGCAGAGCGTCGCGGCCGGCTACATYGCGTCGTACAGCCGCGACCAGGAGTTGCAGGCCGACCAGCTCGGCGCCGAATACCTGGTGCGCRACCGCTACGACCCGAAGAAGATGGTCGAAGTGATCCAGGTGCTGAAGCGCCAGGAGCAGTTCGCGGCCGACGCCGCGAAGGCCGAGGGCCGCAGCGCCTCCGGCGGCAACGACTGGCTGGCCTCGCACCCGAGCAACGACCAGCGCCTGCGCGACATCACGACGATCGCCGACGGCTATGCGAAGGACGCCGACTATGTCGACGAGGGCCGCGACCGCTACCTGCAGACGATCGCCGGGCTGCCGTTCGGCGAGAGCCGCGCGCAGGGCGTGACGCGCGGGCGCGGCTTCTACCATGAGCCGCTGGGCATCGCGCTGAAGGCGCCCGAGGGCTGGAAGGTGCAGAACTCGGCCGAGGACATCACGCTGGTCAATGCCGCGGGCGATGCCGGGCTGGTGGTGATGCTGGCGCCGGCCAAGGCCGGCAGCACGCACGAGGAGATCGTGCGCAGCGTCTTCAAGCCGACGCAGGGCAAGTTCGACAAGCTCGAGCTGAACGGCCTGAAGGCGAGCCGCTTCACCGGCACCGCGACGACCAAGCAGGGCCAGGCACGCGCCGTCGTCGCGACGGTGGTGGACGGCCCGCAGAACAACCGCTTCGTGCTGCTGCAGGCGTCGAAGGATGCCGCCGCGTTGCAGCGCAGCGCGGCCGGGCTGAAGGAGGCCGAAGGCTCGTTCCGCGCACTGACCGCGGCCGACCGCAGCGTGGCGAAGCCGTGGACGCTGAAGTCGGTGCCGTTTCCGCGCGGTGGTTTCGCCGAGCTGGCGAAGCAGTCGCCGCTGCCGCAGGCCGAGGCGCAGCTGAAGCTGATCAACGGTGTCTACGGCGGTGGCAAGGACCCGGCCGTGGGGCAGCSGGTCAAAGTGGTGGAATAGCGAGCGGGCCGAGCGCCGGGCCGCCCCAAGCCGGCCCGCATCCCC
>NZ_JBFUGN010001197.1:0-1653 GCF_056402895.1 Rhizobacter sp. P3_B12
GCTGCTGGTCGGCCGCCGCGGCGTGAAGGGCGGCGAGACGCGGGTCTTCGAAGCCGAGGGCCCGAACGGCATCCGCTTCACGATGAGCGAGCCGTGGACCACGCTGATGCTCGACGACGAGCGCGTGATCCACGAGAGCACGCCGATCCAGCCGCTGTCGGCCGATGCGCAGCACAGCGCGCACCGCGACACGCTGGTGCTGACCTTCCGCCAGGGCGGGTTCCAGGGGCCGGCGGGGGCCTGAGCCCGCAGGGCGAGGGCTGCGGCGCGGCCGGTTCGTCGCGCCCGGCTGCAGTTCGTCCGCGCGACGGGCCGGGCCGTCGCAAGGCGCTGGGAGAGGGCGGGGCGGCTGCCGATACTGACTCCATCGACGACACAAACCACCGACTGGAGCCCGACATGACCACCACCCGCCTGACCCAACTGACGCTGATCGTTGCCACGCTGTCCGCCGCCGTGCTGCTGTGCCAGCCGCGGGTCCAGGCCGGCGCCCAGGTCGCCGCCGCGGCGCCGGAAGTGATCACGATGCCGATGGTCACCATCACCGGCAGGAAGATGCCCGTGATCGTGATGCCGCAGGTGGTCGTGACCGGCAAGCGCGAATCGACGAACCTGCAGGCCAGCGACGTGCAGCTCGCGCAGCAGGCCCGTGCGGCCCGCGGCGAGCGCGGCTGAAGTCAGCGCCAGGTTCAACGCTGAATGACCTGAAAGACCCTGCGCCTGTGCCGGCCTGATAATGCCGGCTCGCCAACGAGGTGCCCCTTGTCCATGATCTTCCGCCGCGTGTTCGCCTTCCTGATTCGCCTGGTCGCCATCGTGATCGGCGCCATCTTCGCGGCCGGGCTGCTGCTGCTGGGAATCGTCCTCACGCTGACGCTGATCACGTGGGCACTGCTGCGCGGCCGCAAGCCCCAGGTGCGGCGCTTCAAGGTCGATCCGCGCCAGCCGTTCGGCGGCTTCACGCGGGGTGGCGCGGCGGTCGATCCGGCCAATGTCGTCGACGTCGAAGCGCGCGAGGTGCCTGCTGCACCGCCGCGGCTCGACCGGTCCTGAGCAGCCTCAGGCGTCCCTGACGTCTGCTACGGGCTGGTTGCCGAAATCGGTGCGATCCAGGTAGGCCAGCACCTTGGCCGCGGCCTCGGCCGGCGACGCCAGCCCGCCGTTGCGCTGCAGGTTCACGAAATGCGACTGGTCGGGGAAGCCATCCGCCGGGTTGTCGCGCAGCCGGGCCTGCATCTCGGTGTCGATCACGCCAGGCGCCAGCGAGACGATCTTCGCGCCGTTCGGCTGCAATGCTTCGTCGAGCGCGATCGTGCGGGCCGCATGATCCAGCCCGGCCTTGGCCGCGGCGTAGATCGCCTGGCCCGCCATTGCGCGCCGACCCAGCCCTGACGAGATCTGCAGCACGCGCCGCCGCGTCGGCCACGCGAGCGTCGCGCGCAGGAACGCGGCGGTCAGCAGCAGCGGTGCCTCGAGCCCGACGCGCAGCGCGTTCGACACATCGGTGCCGTCGACATGCCCGAGCGGGCCGACGCGCGTCAGCACGCCGGCGTTGTTGATCAGCGTCGCGGTGTCGAACGAGGTGTGGTCGATCTGCGCGAGCCAGGCCGACAACCGGTGCGCCACCGGCAGCGGCGTCGCGAGGTCCATCCC
>NZ_JBFUGN010001198.1:0-1649 GCF_056402895.1 Rhizobacter sp. P3_B12
CGCTTGGAGCGCTCGCTGGGGGCCGACTCCTCCTTGGCGGCAGGAGCCGATGCAGCCTGCGCGTGGGCCGACTGCCAGGCGCCCACCAGCCCGCAAGCCAGCAGCGCGAGGCAGAGTGTGCGGGGCGAGAAACGCAAACGCGCCTGTTCCGGCGTCGAATTGATCTGCACACGAATCCTTCCGAGGGTCTTGACGTGCCCCAACGACACGGCATCGAGCTTCACGGTGCAAAAAGTGTACCGAGCAGCGTCACCCTTGCGTCAATCGGTAACAGCCCGGGAAGACCGTGCCGTGCGAAGCTGCACAAGTCGGCGGTTCGGGTCTTCCCCCAGGGCGGTTCGATAGACTCGCGGGGTGATCCCGCCGAGCTTCATCCAGGAACTGCTGTCCCGCATCGACGTCGTCGAAGTCGTCGGCCGCCATGTGCAGCTGAAGAAGGCCGGCATCAACCACAAGGGCCTGTGCCCATTCCACGGCGAGAAGACGCCGAGCTTCACCGTCAGCCCGACGCGCCAGACCTACCACTGCTTCGGCTGCGGCGTGCACGGCAATGCGCTGGGCTTCCTGATGGAATATTCGGGGATGGGTTTCCTCGATGCGGTGCGCGACCTGGCCCAGCAGGCCGGGCTCACCGTGCCGGAGGACGACCGCTCGCCGCAGGAGCGTGAGCGCGCCGCCGAGCTGAAGGAGCGCCAGGCCACGCTCAGCGACGTGCTCGCCAAGGCCAGCGAGCATTACCGCAAGCAGCTCAAGGGCAGCCCGCGGGCGATCGACTACCTGAAGGGCCGCGGCCTGAGCGGCGAGATCGCCGCCGCTTTCGGTCTGGGCTTCGCACCCGACGGCTGGCGGGCGCTGGCGAGCGTGTTCCCGCGCTACGACGACCCGCTGCTCGAGGAGAGCGGCCTCGTCATCTCGCAGGGCGAGAACGACGAGGAGCGCAAGCGCTACGACCGCTTCCGCGACCGCATCATGTTCCCGATCCGCTCGGTGCAGGGCGACGTGATCGGCTTCGGCGGGCGCGTGCTCGACAAGGGCGAGCCGAAGTACCTGAACTCGCCGGAGACGCCGGTGTTCGTGAAGGGCCGCGAGCTGTACGGCCTGCACGAGGCGCGCGCCGGGCTGCGCAAGCGCGGCTATGCGCTGGTGGTCGAGGGCTACATGGACGTCGTCGCGCTCGCGCAGCACGGCTTCGACAACGCCGTGGCGACGCTGGGCACGGCCTGCACGGCCGAGCACGTGCAGAAGCTGTTCCGCTTCACCGAATCGGTGGTGTTCAGCTTCGACGGCGATGCCGCCGGGCGCCGCGCCGCCGGTCGGGCGCTCGAAGCCTCGCTGCCGCATGCGAGCGACACCCGCACCGTGCGCTTCCTGTTCCTGCCGACCGAGCACGACCCGGATTCGTACGTGCGCGAGCTGGGCGCCGAAGCCTTCGAGACCTGCGTCGCGCAGGCGGTGCCGCTGTCGCGCCAGTTGCTCGAAGCCGCCCGCGACGGCGGCGACCTGTCGACGGCCGAGGGCCGGGCCAAGTTCCTCGCCAACGCCAGGCCGCTGTGGTCGGCGCTGCCGGAGGGTGCGCTGAAGCTGCAGCTGCTGGCCGAGCTGGCACAGCAGGGCGGCATCGCATCGGCCGACCTGACGCAGCTGTGGCA
>NZ_JBFUGN010001199.1:0-1648 GCF_056402895.1 Rhizobacter sp. P3_B12
GTGCAGCGCCCCGCGCCGCCGGCCCCGCCGCCGCCGAACCCGGCCGACGAACTGATGGCGCAGCTCAAGCAGGTGCGCCAGACCGGCTATCAAGACGGCTACCGCGACGGCCTGGTCGCGCTCGACGGCTTCAAGCAGAGCTATGCGGCGCAGGTCACCGCGCAGGTCGGTGCGATCGTGCAGGGCTTCGGCCAGCAGCTCGACGACCTGCAGCAGGACATGGCGCGCGCGCTGGCCGTCACCGCGACGCAGCTGGCCAAGCAGATGGTGCGCAGCGAGCTGAGCATGAAGCCCGAACTGGTCGCGGTGGTCGCGACCGAGGCGGTCGACACGCTGCTGCTGAGCGCCCGTCACATCACCGTGCGCGTGCACCCGGACGACCATGCGCTGGTCGCGCAGGGGGCGGCCGACGTGCTGGCCGCGCGCGGCGCGCGCCTGCTGTCCGACGCCGAGGTGCTGCGCGGCGGCTGCCTGGTCGAATCCGACATCGGCGTGATCGACGCGACGCTCGAGGCACGCTGGCGCCGGGTCGCTGCCTCGCTCGGCTGCGAGCAGGAGTGGGAAGGCGACGAAGCGCCGCTGCCCGAGATCGAAGCGAACGGGGGCGCCGCATGATCACGTCGCCGCATGAATCGAAGGCGGTCGCCGCCGCAGACAAGTGGCAACGTTATCTGGGCGACCTGAAGAACTTCTCGGCCGACGTGATGCCGCTGGAGACCCAGGGCACGCTGGTGCGGGTGGCCGGGCTGGTGCTCGAGGCCGCCGGCCTGCGCGTGCCGGTCGGCTCGGTCTGCGAGGTGCGCATGGACGGCCAGCCGCCGGTGCTGGCCGAGGTGGTCGGCTTCTCGGGCGACCGCGCCTACCTGATGCCCACCGGCGAGATCCACGGCCTGGCGAGCGGCGCGCGCGTCGTGCCGYGGCCGTCGCCGATCGTGCCGCTGCTGCTGGGCGCGACGCAACACCAATGGCGGCGCAGCGAAGACCGCACGCTGCACCTGCCGATGGGCGACGGGCTGCTCGGCCGCGTCGTCGATTCGCAGGGCATGCCGATGGACCGCAAGGGCCCGCTCGGCAGCGTGCACAACGAGCCGCTGATCCGCCGCCCGATCAACGCGATGGACCGCGACCCGATCCGCCAGCCGCTGGACACCGGCGTGCGCGCGATCAACGCGATGCTGACGGTGGGCCGCGGCCAGCGCATCGGGCTGTTCGCCGGCACCGGCGTCGGCAAATCGGTGCTGCTCGGCATGATGGCGCGCTACACCGCGGCCGACGTGATCGTGGTCGGCCTGATCGGCGAACGCGGCCGCGAAGTGAAGGAATTCATCGAGGACATCCTCGGCGAAGAGGGCCTGCGCCGCTCGGTGGTGGTGGCCGCGCCGGCCGATGCGCCGCCGCTCACGCGGCTGCAGGGCGCGAGCTACGCCACCGCGATCGCCGAGCATTTCCGCGACCGCGGCCAGCACGTGCTGCTGTTGATGGATTCGCTGACCCGCTTCGCGATGGCGCAGCGCGAGATCGCGCTGGCGATCGGCGAGCCGCCGGCGACCAAGGGCTACCCGCCGAGCTGCTTCGCGAAGCTGCCGCAGCTGGTGGAGCGCAGCGGCAACGGGATCCATGGCGTCGGCTCGATCACCGCGTTCTACAC
>NZ_JBFUGN010001200.1:0-1913 GCF_056402895.1 Rhizobacter sp. P3_B12
GGAAAAGACGGCATGAACGATTCCCCGCAGCGCGGTGGCGTGACACTGGTCGGAGCCGGCCCCGGCGACCCGGAGCTGCTGACGCTCAAGGCGATCCGCGCGATCCGCGCCGCCACGGTGCTGCTGGTCGACGACCTGGTCGGCGACGGCGTGCTGCGCTATGCCCGCCGCTCGGCGCGCGTCGTCCATGTCGGCAAGCGCGGTGGCTGCGCGAGCACGCCGCAGGCCTTCATCGAGAAGCTGATGGCCGCCGAGGCGCTGAAGGGCGAGCGCGTGGTGCGGCTGAAGGGCGGCGACCCGTTCGTGTTCGGCCGCGGCGGCGAGGAGATGCAGCACCTGCGCGCGCAGGGCATCGAGGTGTCGGTGGTCAACGGCATCACCTCGGGCCTGGCCGCGGCGACCTCGCTCGACGTGCCACTGACGCACCGCGACCATGCGCACGGCGTCATCCTGGTGACCGGCCATGCGAAGGAATCGGGTGCCTCCCCCGATTGGCCGACGCTCGCCGCCGCGGCCGCGCAGGGGCTGACGCTCGTCATCTACTGGTGCAGCATGCGAGCCAGCCGCAGCAGCGGCATGCGCTCGGCACGCTCGGCGACCTGTGCGGGCTGATCGAGCGCGAGCAGCTCGGCAGCCCGGCGATCATCCTGGTCGGCGAGGTGCTGCGCGGGCTGCAGGCGCGTGACGATCTGCCGGGCAGCGTGCGCGAATCCCTCCAAATGGGGGTCGCCCGGGTCGCCTGAAGACGGGGGCATCGCCRCATAATCCCCGGCCACGAGATGTTGGCGGAGTGAGGACCTGATGCTCAAGATCGACAAGCTGAACCRCCTGACGGCCTCGCATGGCCCGCTGCAACGCGGCCACGGCATGGTGACCGGCGTGATCGCGCTGGGGCTGGCCATCTTGTGCTTCCTGGGCGTGATCGCGTTCCACTTCCCGCAGTACCTGACGACGCCGGAGCTGCGCCAGAGCTACAACGTCGACGTGATCCGGCAGGTGCTGCTGGTGGCGTTGGTGATCGCCGGCTCGCTGTCGCTGTTCAACATCATCCGCGGCCAGGCGCGCTGGCTGGCCTTCGCGTCTTTCGTGCTCGTGGCCGCGTCGCTGGCCTGGGGCGGCCACAAGGTGCCGGTCAGCAGCGATTTCCCCGACCACACGCCCTACCTCGGCCTCGACTGGTTCATCCTCGACCTGCTGGGCTCGACGCTGATCTTCGTGTTCATCGAGAAGCTGTTCGCGCTGCGCCGCACGCAGCCGGTGTTCCGCGCCGAATGGCAGACCGATTTCCACCACTTCATCGTGAACCACATGGTGGTCGGCTTCGTGCTGCTGGCGACCAACCTGCTGGTGCACCGGCTGTTCGGCTGGGCCGCGCACGACGGCATCCGCGGCTGGGTCACCGGCCTGAACTTCTGGGTCGCGCTGTTCCTGATCGTGCTGGTGGCCGACCTGGTGCAGTACTGGACGCACCGCGCGTACCACGAGGTGCCGCTGCTGTGGCGCCTGCATGCGGTGCACCACAGCGTGAAGAGCATGGACTGGCTGGCCGGCTCGCGCCAGCACATCCTCGAGCTGCTGATCACGCGCACGCTGGTGCTGGCGCCGATCTACGTGCTGGGCTTCAGCAAGGAAGTGATCGACGCCTACATCGTCGTGGTCGGCTTCCAGGCGGTGTTCAACCACGCCAACGTCAGCGTGCGGCTCGGCCCGCTGCGCTACCTGATCGTGACGCCGAACTTCCACCACTGGCACCACTCGCAGGACGACGAGGCGATCGACAAGAACTACGCGGCGCACTTCGCGTTCATCGACTACCTGTTCGGCACCGCGGTGAAGGCGGACCGGAAGTGGCCGGATCAGTACGGGGTGGTCGGCGACTACGTGCCGAACGGGTTCTTCAAGCAGCTCAGGTT
>NZ_JBFUGN010001201.1:0-1647 GCF_056402895.1 Rhizobacter sp. P3_B12
CCGTGGCGCACGGCGACGCGATCCGCGCCGCGCGCGCGGCCGATCGCGCGGCGGTGGCGGGTGGCGCGGCGGTCGCGCTCGATTGGCAGCTCGACCTGCAGCGCAGCCGGCCCGTGCGCTTCGGCGGCTTCACCGCGGTGCATGAACCGAGCCGCCTCGGCGGCTACCAGCGCTTGCGCTACGACCGGCATGCGCCGTGGGAGAAGGACATCGCGTACTTCGACCGCTGGCAATCCACCACCAGCGTGCGGCCGCCGCGTGCCTACCTGCTGCCGCAGGCCTGGCACGACGTGGTGCTGCGCCTGCAGGCGCATGGGGTGGGCCTGCAGCGCGTCGCGCGTGCCGACCGCGTGCGGGCCGAGGCCTGCCGCATCGTGCACTTCGAGAAGCGGCGGGCGCCGTTCGAAGGCCGGCACCTGCACGATGTGCTGGAGGTCGCGATCGAGGCACGCCTCTTCGACGTGGCCGAAGGCGACTGGCTGGTGCCGCTCGGCGGGCCGCACGACCGCTTCATCGTCGAGGTGCTGGAGCCGCTGGGCATCGACAGCCTGTTCCGCTGGGCGTTCTTCGACAGCGTGCTCGACAAGAAGGAGGCCTTCAGCGACTACGTGTTCGAGGACGAGGCCGAGCGGCTGCTGGCCGAGGAGCCCGGCCTGCGCGATCGCTTCGATGAATGGAAGGCAGCCCACCCCGGCTTGCTCGGCGATCGCGACGCGGTGCTCGGCTTCATCTTCCTCGCCGCACAGCGCTACGCGGAGCCCGAATGGCGCCTGTATCCGGTGCTGCGCCTGCTCGAGCTGCCGCAAGCCTGAGCTGCCGCGCTCTCGATCAGGGGATCGGCGTCAGCACGAACGCGTGCTGCTGTCCGGCGATGGTGCCGGTGCCGGCGATCTGCCCCGCATCGTTCAGGTACAGCTTGTCGGCGTTGATGTTCGACAGCCCCGGCACCGCGCTGTTCAGGTTGACCATCACGCCGCCGGCGTAGAAGAACGGCTGCTTCGCGCCGCTCGCGATCGTCGAGCTGCCGACGACCTGGCCCGGCGCATTGACAGCGGTCGCGATGCTGGTGGTGCCGCCCAGCGTGCCCAGGTCCGTCATCGTCGTGCCGTCGTGCAGGAAGGCATGCGTCTGGTTGGCGGCAGTGCGTGCCGAGCCGACGACGTGCCCGTGCCGGTTGATCGCCTTGCCGAGGCTGCTGCTGCCGCCCAGCGTGCCCAGGTCGACCATGCCCTGCGCGCCGAGCAGGAACGCATGGCCGATGCCGGCCGCGGTGGCGCTGCTGCCGGTGACCTGGCCGCTGTCGTTCACCGCGAAGGCATTGCAGAAGCTGCCGCCCAGCGTGCCCGGGTCGATCAGGCCGCCGCCGCTCGACAGGAAGCAGCGCGCCTTGCCCGCGGTGTCGTAGGCGGAGCCGACGACCAGCCCGGCGTTGTTGATGGCATACGCCTGGCTGTAGTCGCCGCCGTAGGTGCCCAGGTCGGCCATGCCGGCGGCGGTGGCGAGGAAGGCGTGGTCCTTGCCGTCGGCGCGGCGCGAGTAGCCGGCGAACTGGCCGCTGTCATTGATCCCCACGACGATCGCGAAGCTGCCGCCCAGCGTGCCCACGTCGGCCACGCCGGCGGGCGACAGCAGCGCGGCATCGGTCGC
>NZ_JBFUGN010001202.1:0-1646 GCF_056402895.1 Rhizobacter sp. P3_B12
AGCTCGTCCAAGAACGCCTTGAAGTGGTCTGGTATCGCCATTTCCATAGTTGCCTCTTCGCGCACCGCACAACACCCCACTATCGTCACCGATATCACCCCCCTATGCCAGCATCACAACTAGATAGCGATCGGGGTTCGAATTACCCTTGATCGGGGTTCCCCAGGGAGGACCCAACAGGGGGGGTGGGGTGCCAATCGCCCCCTCTACCCTTTTCGCTGCGGACGTGCGGACGAGCCCTCGAATCGGCCGCCAGCCCGCATGGATGCTAGGTTTGCGTGTCCGCGACGGGGCCGCGGACAGTCCGCCAAAGGCTGTGGACGCCGCGGACGGCGGACCGTCGAAGTCCGGCGACATGTGGCGCTCGCACTGGCCAACGCCTTCCCCTTCTCAAAATCTCTGCGGACATGCGGACAAACGCCAAAATGGGCCGCTAGCCCGCATGGATGCTGGGTTTGCGTGTCCGCAGTGGCACTGCGGACAGAGGCTCATGGACTGCGGACATGCGGACAAATCCTGCGGACAGACCGCATCGAACCCGCGGGCAACCTGTTCTTCTCTGGAGCACCCGGCGTCAGCCGCGAGGCGTGAATCGGAGCCACAGCGGCGCGAAAGGAGCTGCGCCCCCCGCCCTTACGCGGGCGAGCGGTAGAAGGCCTGCGGCCCTCAAGGCATGAGGATGAAGGCATGCAGGTCAAAGCGTGATGGACAAAGCAAAGCGGCCCGCATGGGGCCGCTTGCACACTCGCCATCGAGCTGGATCTAGATTCCCGGATGCCAGCCCGGTAGCTCGTTCGGCCAACCCAGGCAGTATTCGAACCAGCTGCGATCGCCATCGCGCTTCGCGACGGTGTTCAGCAGCAGCCAGCCGGCGTTCAGGTACAGGTTCACTTCGTGCTCACTGTCCAGCTCGCAAACTTCGTTGATGTTCTCGAAATGCATTGAGGCTCCATGTCATTGAAAAGGCGCAGGGAGCCGCCCCGAAGGACAGGCTCCCTGCTACGCACCTCGCTGCATTCTCGCGTCCCTGGTGCGCGTTCTGAGGGGTGCTTCCGGTCACCGTCTCAGAGGGTGTCAGCCATGTTCCCTGGAAACCGCGTTCGTGCCGCCGAACGCTCAGGCCGCGGGCTATGGCCAACTTCTCGCCCGCCGCCTGTCTTGCCTCTTTACTTGCCCGGGTTCTTGTACAGCCCGCGGTAGTCGATCACGCCCACACCGAAGTCCAGCCGGCACTTGTGTGCCACGGCGTCGCGCTCGAATTCCTCGTCTTCTTCGAGGTACGGGCGCGGCTCGCCGGCCAGGTAGGCGCGCACGATGGTGTCGTGCTGGGTCGGGTCCGCAGCGAGGTACCACGCCGCTTCGGAGACTTCATCGAGGCGCGGATCGGAGACCAGCACCAGGCGACGAATCCACTCCGGGTTGCCAGTGTTGTTCGCCATGCCCGGATCGACCAGGCTGGCCAGCAGCTGCTCTGCCTTCGTCTCCAGCGACACCGGCACGATCAGGAAGCGCGGTTGCGGATCGAAGTACCCCAGCCCCTGCAGTCCCTTCTGCTTGCGCATGGCGGCCCGTGCAATGCCCAGCGTCTCGGCAGACAGCGCGGCACCTGCGACGGCCAGGTTGCCATGCTTCGCGTGGAACAGCGG
>NZ_JBFUGN010001203.1:0-1645 GCF_056402895.1 Rhizobacter sp. P3_B12
TTCCTGCTGTGGGTGTACTTCTCGTGGCTGGTGACGCTGGCGGCGGCGCTGGTGACGTCGAACCTGGCGCGGGCGAGGAAGCAGCCGCCGGGGACCAGGAAGCCCGCGAAGGCCTGACCCGAGTCGTCACCCGCCGGTGATTCCCTCGTACGCCAGCACCGGCTCGAACTCCCGCAGCGTGGCGTAGAACGCCGCGGCATTCGCCGCATCGAAGAAGAGCGGCACGCACAGGCGGAACACCACGGCGCGCAGCACCAGCTGCCGTCGAAGCGCGTGCGGAAGGTCCAGCAACTCCAGCGACGCCGCCGGCGCGTGATGCCACGCGATGCTGTCGGCCACGAGCACGGCATGCGCGTACGCGACCGGCCGGAACGCCGGCGAGATGTCGATGACGACCGGTGCATCGCCGTCGAACAGGATGTTGCCCGCCAGGTCGGTGTGGACGAACTGGCTCGGCAGGTCGACGGGCTGCCAGCGGGACTGCAACGACCTCACCACGGCCTTGACCTCGTCGCGTGCGTCCTCGGGCACACCGCGCTCGTTCCACGCGACCTGGGCGGCAGCCGTCCATGGGTTGGTCCACGCGTCGAACGCGGCCGGCTTGCCGATGTGGCGGACCGCGCGATGAAACGCAGTGGAAGCCGCGAGCTTGTCGGCCATCCGCCCTTCGACGAAGGCGCTGTCGACATGGCGTGTCGCACCCCACCCCTGCTCGCACCAGGCCCCAGCCAGGGATCGCACCGGTGCCGCCGCCTTCAGGCCGTGGAAGTCGACGCCCTCCAGCACATCGCCCAGCCACTCGTACTTGAAGATTTCGTCGACCGGCTTCAGCACCAGGTCGCCGGCACGCACCGAACGGCCCTGCCCGCCCGGCAAACGCTCACGCAGCGGGGAGTCGGTGAAACGCCGGACTGCTTCATCCATCGCCACCACCCATCACGCGCCGGTGGAATGCACGGGCTTGCGCGCCCACAGCACCGACAGGAACTCCTCGCCGAACACCTCCGCCCCCGGCGGCGGCTTCAGCATGCGCCGCGTGCCCTGCACCTCGAGCCCCGTCGCCCAGATGGCGCGCAATTGCGCCTCGGTGTAGCCCAGGCCGCCGCCGAGCGTGCGGCGCTCGTAGACCTCGGCGTCCGACAGCCCGCTGCCGCCTTCTGGGCGGAAGCACACCAGGCCGAACCAGCCGCCCGGGCGCAGCGCCTCGCTGACCAGCTGCACGTAGGTGTGCCGACGGTGCGGGGCCAGGTGGTGGAAGCAGCCGGAGTCATAGACAAGGTCGAAGCTGCCCGCCGGCATGCCGAGCTCGAAGACCGACTTGCAGTGCCAGCGCACCGGCACGCCGAGTTCGTTCGCGCGCTGCGTGGCCCAATCGATCGCCGCCTGCGCGTAGTCGACGCCGTCGACCTCGAAGCCGCGGCTCGCGAGGAAGCGCGCGTTGCGGCCGTTGCCGCAGCCGATGTCCAGTGCCCGCAGGCCGGGGGCCGCATGCGCATCGGCCCATTCGGCGAGGTTCTCGTCCGGCGCGTCACCGAAGAACGGCACCGGCTTCTGGCGATCGGCGTAGAAGTCTTGCCACCAGTCGCCTGCACGGCCGGCGAACCAGCCGTCGAGCATCGCCAGCACGGCCGCTTCGCCGCAGATG
>NZ_JBFUGN010001204.1:0-1642 GCF_056402895.1 Rhizobacter sp. P3_B12
GGAAGTGAACATGTCGCGCGACATCGCGACCTGGAAGGATCCGAACGGCCTGAGCGAAGACGAGCGCCGCATCATCAAGCGCAACCTCGGCTTCTTCGTCACCGCCGATTCGCTGGCCGCCAACAACATCGTGCTGGGCACCTACCGCCACATCACGGCGCCCGAATGCCGCCAGTTCCTGCTGCGCCAGGCCTTCGAGGAAGCGATCCACACGCACGCCTATCAGTACATCGTCGAGTCGCTCGGGCTGGACGAGAGCGAGATCTTCAACGCCTACAACGAGGTGAAGTCGATCCGCGACAAGGACGAATTCCTGATCCCGTTCATCAACGCGATCATGGATCCGAACTTCAACACCGGAACGCCCGAGAACGACCAGACGCTGCTGAAGTCGCTGATCGTGTTCGCCTGCCTGATGGAAGGCATGTTCTTCTACGTCGGCTTCACGCAGATCCTGGCGCTCGGTCGCCAGAACAAGATGACCGGCGCTGCCGAGCAGTACCAATACATCCTGCGCGACGAGTCGATGCACTGCAACTTCGGCATCGACCTGATCAACCAGATCAAGCTCGAGAATCCGCACCTCTGGACGGCGGAGTTCAAGGCCGAGATCAAGGCCTTGTTCATGACGGCCGTCGAGCTCGAGTACCGCTACGCCGAGGACACCATGCCGCGCGGCGTGCTGGGCCTCAATGCATCGATGTTCAAGGGTTACCTGCGCTACATCGCCAACCGGCGTGCAACGCAGATTGGTTTGGAAGAGCTCTTCCCGAACGAGGAAAACCCGTTCCCGTGGATGAGCGAAATGATCGACCTGAAAAAGGAGCGCAACTTCTTCGAGACGCGTGTCATCGAGTACCAATCCGGTGGCGCCCTCTCGTGGGACTGACGCTTCGCTGACTGCATCACAAGAGATCAGCAACAGGTCATGGACGAGATCAAGATTCGCAAGCCGTCAAGAGATCACCGTCAAGCACGCGGTGGCCAACGGCCTGYAACCCCATTCACCGTACCGGGGCGTCCCTCCTGGGCGACTTCGGACAGTGAATAACTGCCTCGCATCGGCATGGCGCCGGCGCAGGGCAGTGCTCTTTCAACTTGATCAAGGAGAAATGTAATGGCAACTGCAAAGAAGGCTCCGGCCAAGAAGGCGGCAGCGAAGAAGGCCCCGGCGAAGAAGGTCGCGGCGAAGAAGGCTCCGGCCAAGAAGGCGGCAGCGAAGAAGGCTCCGGCSAAGAAGGTCGCAGCGAAGAAGGTCGCCGCCAAGAAGGCGCCGGCGAAGAAGGCTGCTGCCAAGAAGGCGCCTGCCAAGAAGGCTGCTGCGAAGAAGGCCCCTGCGAAGAAGGCTGCGAAGCCCGCTGCGAAGCCTGCGGCCAAGAAGGCGGCCAAGAAGCCGGCTGCAAAGAAGGCGGCACCCGCGGCGCCTGCTGCGCCTGCTGCTGCCAAGCCTGCGGCCGCTCCGGCTGCCAAGACCGCGCTCAGCCCTGCGGCTGCGTGGCCTTTCCCGACGGGCAACAAGCCCTGAGGCCGGAAGGCGTTCAGACAAAACCCGGCTTCGGCCGGGTTTTTTTCTGGCTGGCTACATCGGTTGCGTGTCGGCGAAGCCGTTGGGCGGCAGCGCGGGGGCGCCGTCGCCGAAGGC
>NZ_JBFUGN010001205.1:0-1640 GCF_056402895.1 Rhizobacter sp. P3_B12
GGCACAGGCGCAGGCCGATGACCTGCTCGCCCAGGCGCAGGCGCAGTTCGACGGCGCCTGGCAGCAGGGCTTCGACCAGGGCACGCAGGACGCCGCGGCGCACTGGGCCTCGCAGCAGCTGCAGGCCGCCGAATCGCGCCGGCGCACGCTGGTGCGCCAGAGCGAGCGGCTGTCGGGCATCGTCTCGATGGCGGTGGAGCGCGTGATCGAGCAGGAAGACCGCTCGGCGCTGTACCGCCGCTCGCTGCGCACCATCACCAAGCTGGTGAAGGATTCGGCGATGCTGACGCTGCGCGTGCCCGAGGCCGACCGCGAGGATGCGCAGCGCGCCATCTCCGAGCTGATGGCGCAGCTGCCCCAGGGCGCCACCGGCACGGCGATCGAGGTCGTCGTCGATGCGCAGATGCCCGAAGGCGCCTGCCGCTTCGAATCCGACAGCGGCGTCATCGATGCCGGGCTGGACACGCAGCTGGCCGCGATCCGCCGTGCCGTCGAGCGCGCGGCCCGCGAGATGGCGCAGGCGGACGACGCCGAAGCAGCCGAAACCGCCGAAGACGCCGACGAAGCCCGTGACGACACCCCCACCGAAGACCACCTGGAAGCCGCCTGATCATGGACACCAGCTTCCAGCGCTTCGTCAGCACGCTCGAGCAGGAGCTGACGCATGAGGACGTGCTGTCCCGCACCGGCCGCGTCACCGAGGTGGTCGGCACGCTGATCCGCGCGAGCGGCCTGGACGCCAAGGTCGGCGAGCTGTGCGAGCTGCGCGACCCGCGCGGCCGCCTGCTGCAGCGCGCCGAGGTGGTCGGCTTCGGCAAGCACGGCGCCATCCTGTCGCCGTTCGGCTCGATGGGCGGCGTCTCCGAAGGCACGCAGGTGGTCGGCACCGGCCGGCCGCTGTCGGTGCGCGTCGGGCCGCAATTGCTCGGCCGCGTGATCAGCGGCCTGGGCGACCCGATCGACGGGCTGGGCCCGCTGCTGGGCGACGAGGAACGCCCGGTGTTCGCCGACCCGCCGGACCCGATGAGCCGCGCGATGATCGAGCACCCGTTGCCCACTGGCGTCAAGATCATCGACGGGCTGATGACGCTCGGCGAAGGCCAGCGCATGGGCATCTTCGCGCCGGCCGGCGTCGGCAAGAGCACGCTGATGGGCATGCTGGCGCGCGGCGCGCAGTGCGACGTGAGCGTGATCGCGCTGATCGGCGAACGCGGCCGCGAAGTGCGCGAATTCATCGAGTTCATCCTCGGCCCCGAGGGCATGGCGAAATCGGTGGTGGTGTGCGCCACCTCCGACCGCTCGAGCATCGAGCGCGCCAAGGCCGCCTACGTGGCCACCGCGGTCGCCGAGTACTACCGCGACCAGGGCAAGCGCGTGCTGTTGATGATGGATTCGCTGACGCGCTTTGCGCGGGCCCAGCGCGAGATCGGCCTGGCGGCGGGTGAGCCACCGGCGCGGCGCGGCTTCCCGCCGTCGGTGTTCGCCGAGCTGCCGCGGCTGCTCGAGCGCACCGGCATGGGCGCGGTCGGCTCGATCACCGCGCTCTACACCGTGCTGGCCGAGGACGAGAGCGCCGGCGACCCGAACGCCGAGGAAGTGCGCGGCATCCAGGACGGCCACATGATCCTGTCGCGCAAGAT
>NZ_JBFUGN010001206.1:0-1637 GCF_056402895.1 Rhizobacter sp. P3_B12
GCGTTGTTCTTGCGAGCATCGCTGTCTACCTTGTCGTGTTCGCTGCGGCTGGTGCTGTCATGGCGCTTGTGGCGGACCGTCGCCAACTAGCCCTCGCTCTCGCGTTGCTCGTTGGTGTAGCGAGCCCTCTTTCCACACTGCCTTTCGAATCGGTGCATCCATTCGTTCATGTCACACACGCGCCCACTTGGCTTGAGCCGTTCCTCTGGGCGAATTGGTATGTTCCACCGGCGGCTGCACTGCTCGGAGCGCTTGTAGTGCTCGGCGTGCGAGCACGCACGCGGCGACCTAAGCCGCCTAGGAATCTGCCGACGTGAGACAGAATTCGGCTACGAGCGGTCTGTCGTAGAGGACCGTTCTCAGGATGTGCGGCACGGTGCTGGCATGAGCGGATATCTCCCCACAATACGTTAGGCCACATGTACACCTGCCCTGCCTGCAACACGCCCGTGGCTGCGCGAAAGCGATGGCTTCTGTCAGCCAGTTTCGTCTGCAGCAACTGCAGGGCGACTCTGTGCATGCGTCCAACTCAGCCAACGCTCTGGGCGTTTCGAGCCACCGTGGGAATCGGGTTATTCGGGCTCGTCTACTTCTCACGTAGTGGTCAGCGATACCTTCTCTGGGCAACTCTGGTTGCACTGCTTCTTGCGATCGTCACTTTGCAGTCCCTTGGAAGGGTAACTCACCGAGACCCAGCGACCGTACCTCCAGATCGTCTGGCGCAGGCAATGAACGGTCCGAATGCGCTACGAGTGCGTATCGGGCTACTTCTCATCCTCGTGCTCCTCATCCTCTTGGGACTAGGTGCACTTGAACCTAGTGCGCTAGTCGAGTGGTTCATCAAGGCCAAGGATGCGGCCTAACGCCAGCGCTGAACGGCCGCTTTCCGGAGGCTTGCTGGGCCTGTGCCACCTTCCGCTATGGGTCGATAGCTCCGCTTCGCCGCTCGCGAGAGCAGCCGTTCGACCAGCTCGGCGCCGCAAACGGCCCTATCCCCTCGGGCGTTGCAGATCGGCCGCTCGGGCGCGTTGCGTGGGGCTCGACGCGAGGCGCGACGAACGCCTCCATTCGGTCCGAGCTATTGCTCGGCGGCTAGACATGCCCGAACACAACCAGCCTGACGCTGACGCTCGGCGCTCACATGCCGTCGCCCCCCGGCCCATCAGCGTGAGGTGGATAGATGTATCCGCCGCTGCGCCAACTCTTCGAGGTGCGCGGACAGACGGTTGATCCAGACACGGCGCTGCTTGTCGTATGTGTGCAGGTTGTAGATCCCCTTTACCCCCTCCTGCATGTGCCCCAACATCGCCTCACCTACGTCGTCAGGGCACTCTAGCGACGTGAGGAAGGTGCGAGAGGTGCGCCGAAGATCATGCGGTGACCAGTGAGTGACCTGAAGACGTGGCCGAGCATGCTCCGGCCGCGTCTTGCTGTACGGCTGGTGGTAGTGCACCGCCGTCTGGATCGTCTTCTGCAACACGTGGCCACCTTCCCCTGGCGACGGAAAAAGGTAGCCGTCATRCACCTCCATCCGCCGGCGGATGACATCGAGCGCCCTGCCCGCCAGCGGCACACGGAAGTCCGTGGCGTTCGCATGCCGCGCGTTCTTGGTCTTCATCTTCGGCACGGTCCACCAC
>NZ_JBFUGN010001207.1:0-1635 GCF_056402895.1 Rhizobacter sp. P3_B12
GGGCCAGCCCTCGCACGTGATGGACTTCGACAGCGACGGCAACTTCGACCTCGCACCGGCCGGCATGCTGGGCACCGGTGCGAACCTGCGGCCGCCCGCGACCGCGTGGCGCTCACTCGGAGACTTCTCGTTCCTGCCGGTCAACGGCCTCGGTGCAAGCGGCGGCTGCCAATCACCGCTCGACTTCAACGGCGACGGCCGCATGGACTGCCTGAGCAGCGTCTCCGACGGTGGCGGGCTCCTGCTGCGTGAGAGCAACTACAACCTGGGTTCCGAGTCGCTGATCACGACAGCGCCGCAGCTCGGGTTCACAACGCACACGGCCGACATCGTCTTCGCGGACGTCAACCGCGATGGCCGCGACGACATCATCCGCTGGAGCGACGACCCGACGCAGAACAAGATCTACCTGAGCAACGGCGACGGCACCTACCGCCAATCGACCGGCTTCAACCTCAAAACGGCCAACGACCTGCTGCAGCGCAGCGACAGCGCGGCCGCCTTCGTCACCGGCAACTTCACCGGCCGGGGCGACGTGGAGATCCTGCGGCTGCTGGGGTCTCCGACGCCGGGTGACGGCACCAGCAACCAGCTCTACGTCCGCCAGGGTTCCACGCTGCCGCCGGACCTGCTGGTCGGCGTGACCTCGCCCCGCAACCTGCGCACCACGCTGACCTGGGTGCCGCTGGCCAACTCCGCCAGCGGCGCGCTCGGCCCGCGCTACACGAGCGACCGCGGCACGGCGAACGCGGCGGCATTCCCGCTGTTCGACAGCATCGATTCGTCGTACGTCGTCGCCACCATCACGCGCGACAGCGCTGTCGGCGGCGGCCAGGTGCTCGAGGAGTTCAGCTACCGCGGCCTCAAGCTGGCCCATGACGGGTATGGCTCCCGCGGTTTCCGCGAGGTGCGCCGCCAGCGGCAGACGCCCGACGGCACGGTGCTGACGCAGGTGCTGCAACAGCAGCAACGCCATCCCTACATCGGGCTGCCGGCCCGCAGCGAGACCTGGCGGGCCACGCTCGACCAGGCGTCGGGCCTGGTGCTGTCGAGCGAAATCAACGTGCATTGCGAGAAGTCCGCCAGCGCGGCTGCCGAAGCGAATGCCACGGCGGATGCACCGTGCCCGCCGGCGGCCGGCACCCGGATCCTGCGGCCCTATCTCTACAAGGCCACCAAGACCGGCAAGGACCCGGCCACCGGTGAGGCGTTGCCGGTCACCACGACCACCCACCGCTTCAACGACAACGGTGATCCGAAGGAGGTGGTGACGTCGACGAGCGGGAACGCGGCCGGCGTGGCGCAGAGCGTCTCATCGACGGCGACCCACGTCTATGCGATCGACAACATCGCCGGGGACACCTGGCTGCTCGGCCGCTTGCAGGGCAGCACGCAGCAGCATGCGGCGCCGAACAGCCTGGCCGCGATCGGCGCGGGTGCCGGCACGGCAGCAGGTGCGAGCGCCACGCGTGGCACGGCGCCGGCTGCCACGCTGAGTGCGCCGGCCTTTGCGACCACGCAGGTCGGACAGAGCAACAGCGTCACGGCGACGCTGAGCAACAGCGGCGGCGTGGCAATGAACCTGACGGTGCCGACCGCAGCGGCGGTGTCGGGCAGCGAGTTCGGCTTTGCGGG
>NZ_JBFUGN010001208.1:0-1626 GCF_056402895.1 Rhizobacter sp. P3_B12
ACCTGTACCTCGACCGCTTCAGCGGCAAGGGCCCGGTGACGGCACCCGAAGGTGCTGCGCAGGTCTGAGCCTAGTGCAGGTGTGAATTCGACGGCGCCGTCGTCATGATGCTCAGGGCCGGCGAGTCGACGCTGCCGGCGTCGATCTCTTCCTCGGTGGCCTCGCGCACGTCGCGCACCTTCAGGTCGAGCCGCAGCGCGATGCCGGCCAGCGGATGGTTGCCGTCGAGCACCACGTGGGTCGGGTAGACCTCGGTCACGGTGTAGACCGCGTCGGGCTGCAGGCCTTCGGTGACGGCGCCTTCGGGCGGGCCGTCGAACTGCATGCCGACATCGACCTGCTCCGGAAAGATCGAGCGCGCCTCGAAGAAGACCAGGTCGGGCCGGTAGTCGCCGAAGGCCTGTTCGGGTTCGAGATGGAGCTTGGCTTCGAAGCCGGTCTCCTGGTTGATCAGCGCTTCTTCGACCTTGGCGAGCAGGTCGTCGCCACCGACGAAGAACTCGACCGGTGCGTCGAGTTCGTCGATCAGCTGGCCTTGGGCGTCTTCCAATCGCCACGTGAGGGCGACGACGCAGGGGTTGGTGATGAGCATCCGACGATGATCGCACAGGCATCGCGAAGTCATCGGAAAATGCCCCGATGTCCGCACCGATCGCCAACCCCTCTGCGCCCGGCTCTACGCCCGGTCTCGCCACCCGGCCCGACAGCCTGCTCGGCGGCCTGTCGCCCGCCGCCTTCATGCGCCGCCACTGGCAGAAGAAGCCGCTGCTGATCCGCCAGGCGGTGCCCGGCATCGCGCCGATCGCACCGCGCGCGCAGCTGTTCGAGCTGGCCTCGCGCGAGGATGTCGAATCGCGCCTGATCGTGCACGGCAGCCGCGGCTGGACGATGAGGCGCGGCCCGCTGCCGCGGCGTGCGCTGCCGCCGGTGTCGCGCGCCGGCTGGACCCTGCTGGTGCAGGGGCTGGACCTGCACCTCGATGCCGCGCGCGAGCTGCTGTCGTGGTTCCGCTTCGTGCCCGACGCACGGCTCGACGACCTGATGGTCTCGTGGGCGAGCGACGGCGGCGGCGTCGGCCCGCATGTCGATTCCTACGACGTGTTCCTGCTGCAGGTGCAGGGCCGGCGGCGCTGGCGCATCGGGCCGGTCGACGATGCGTCGCTCGAGCCCGGCGTGCCGCTGAAGATCCTGAGCCGCTTCGTGCCCGAGCAGGAGTGGCTGCTCGAGCCCGGCGACATGCTGTACCTGCCGCCCGGCTGGGGCCACGACGGCGTCGCCGAAGGCGAGTGCATGACCTGCTCGATCGGCTTTCGCGCGGCTGGCCGCGACGAGCTCGCGACCGAGGTGCTGCAGCGCGTGATCGAGGCGGTCGACCCCGACGCCGAGGACCCGCTGTACCGCGATCCGTCACAACCGGCCACCGAGGCGCCGGGCCGCGTGCCCGAGCGGCTGCAGGCGTTCGCCGCCGATGCGGTGCAGCGGCTGCTGCGCGACCCGGCGGCGCTCGCCTGCGCGCTCGGCGAATGGCTGAGCGAGCCGAAACCGACGGTGTGGTTCGACGCCGGCGCGCCGCTCGAGGCGCCGCAGGCGGTGCGCCTGGACCGCCGCACGCGGATGATGTACGAC